>NZ_JBHXEM010000013.1:0-27687 GCF_042724755.1 Kitasatospora sp. NPDC127067
CACCTTCGGACGCAGCACCGCCGCCAGACGCTCCGGCGTCAGGGCGCCGAACACCCCGTCGTCCAGCACACCCGCCGCATGCACCACACCCGTCAGCGGACGGGCAAGACCGTCCAGCACCCGCGCCAGGGCGGCCCGGTCGGCCGCATCGCACGCGACGACCTCCGCCTCGGCACCCAACTCGCCCAAATCGGCCATCAGTTCGCTCACAGCCGGACTGTCCGCGCCACGACGGCTCAACAGGGTCAGATGCCGCACACCGTGCGAGGCCACCAGATGCCGGGCCAGCAACCCGCCCAGCGTCCCCGTACCACCCGTGATCAGCACCGTGCCATCGGCATCCAACTCCACCGGAGTCTCAGCCAGTTGCAGGGAAGAGGCCCGCACCAGACGCGGCACCGACACCTCGCCACCCCGGATCGCCGCCTGCGGCTCACCACCGCCGACCACCGCCGGCCACAACTCCACCGAACCGTCCGCCGGATCCGGATCCAGATCCACCAGCACGATCCGGTCCGGATTCTCCGTCTGCGCCGAACGCAACAGACCCCACACCGCCGCCTGCACCGGATCAGCCCCACCACCAGCGGGAACCGCAACCGCCCCACGCGTCAGCACCACCAGACGCGACGAAGCGAAACGCTCCTCCGCCAGCCACTCCTGCACCACACCCAGCACCCGGGCCGTCAGCGCATACACATCACTCTCAGCCGGCACCGGCAGCACCACCACCGGCGGCACCGCCAACCCACCGGCCTCCAACTCCCCTACCAGGCCCGCCACATCGACGAAACCCCGCACACCGGCGACCTCACCGATCGCCACCCACTCCGACGAACCCGCACCCTCCGGACCCGCCGGAACCGGCACCGGCAACGGAACCGGCATCGGCACCCAGTCCACCGCGAACAACGCCTCCGGCCCACCCTCACCGACCGGCCGAAGCGCCTCCGCCGAAACCTCCCGCATGGCGAGCGATGCGACGGTCGCGACGGGCTCGCCCACGCCGTCGGCGAGGAGCAGCGACACGCCGTCCGCCGTACCCTCGACCCGCACCCGGAGCACCGAGGCACCCACCGCGTCCAGTCGGGCACTCGTCCAGGCGAACGGCAGCCGGGTGCCGCCGGCCTGGGCGACCGGGGAGAGCCCGACCGCGTGCAGTGCCGCGTCGAGCAGCGCCGGGTGCAGACCGAAACCGCCCGCCTCACCCGCCGCCTCCTCGGGCAGCGCGACCTCCGCATAGACGGTCCCACCCACCCGCCAGGCCGCACCCAGACCCCGGAACACCGGACCGTAGCCGTACCCGACCTCGGCCAGAGCCTCGTAGAAGCCCTCCAGCGGCAGCGCCGTGGCACCGGCCGGCGGCCAGGCGGTGAGGTCCGGTCCGGCGTCGGCAACGGCGGCCTCGTCGGCCAGGAGTCCGGCCGCGTGGCTGATCCAGACGGCGTCGCCGGTGCCCTCGGGCCGCGAGTAGACCTCGACGGTGCGCTCACCGGTCTCGCCGGCGGCGCTCACGCTCACCTGGATCTGCACCCCGGCGTGCTCGGGCAGCACCAGGGGCGTGCGCAGGACCAGCTCCCGGATCGCCGGGGAGCCGGCCCGGCGGCCGGCCGCCCAGACCATCTCGACCAGCGCGGCGCCGGGCACCACCACCCGGTCCAGGATGACGTGGTCGGCCAGCCACGGATGCGTGGCCACCGACAGCCTTCCGGTCAGCAGCAGGCCGTTGTCACCGGCCAGTTGAACCGCAGCGCTGAGCAGCGGGTGGCCGACCGGCTCCAGGCCGACCGTACCCGGGTCGCCGGCCGGCGGGACCGCCTCCGGCCAGTAGCGCTCGTGCTGGAAGGCGTACGTCGGCAGTTCGAGCCGTCGGCCGGCAGGCAGCACGGCCCGCCAGTCGACGTCCGCGCCGGCGACCCAGATCCGGGCCAGCGCGCGCAGCGCGGTGTCCACGTCCTCCCGGTCGCGGCGGGCCACGGGGGCGAACACCCCGTCGGGCGCGGACTGTTGGGCGGCTCCGCAGAGCACCCCGTCCGGCCCCAGCTCCACGAAGCGGGTGACGCCCTGCCCGTCGAGGTGGGCAACGCCGTCGGCGAAGCGGACCGCCTCGCGGACCTGGCGCACCCAGTAGTCGGGGGTGGTGAGCAGCCCGGGCTCGGCGATCCCGCCGGTCAGGTTCGACACGATCGGAACGCGCGGCTCGGCGAAGGTCAACCCGCCGAGCACGGAGGCGAATTCTTCGAGCATCGGCTCCATCAGCGCCGAGTGGAACGCGTGCGAGACGGTCAGCCGGCGGATCCGCCGGCCCTCGCCCGACCAGCGCGCCGCAAGCTCCTCCACCGCCTCGACCGAACCGGAGACCACCACCGAGGTCGGGCCGTTGATGGCCGCCACGTCCAGGCGGTCGCCGATCGCCTCGCGGACCTCGGCCTCGGCGGCCTCGACCGCCAGCATCGCCCCGCCGCTCGGCAGCGCGTCCATCAGTCGGCCGCGCGCCGCCACCAGCGCACAGGCGTCCGCCAGCGAGAACACGCCGGCGCAGTGCGCAGCGGCGATCTCGCCGATCGAGTGCCCGAGTAGGAAGTCGGGGGCGACGCCCCAGGATTCGAGCAGCCGGAAGGACGCCACCTCGACCGCGAACAGCCCGGCCTGCGCCCACACCGTACGGTCCAGATCCTCGACACCGTCGAACACCACGTCCCCGACCGGCCGGTCGAGCAGCAGGTCCAGCTCCGCGCAGACCGCGTCGAAGGCCTCCGCGAAGGCGGGGAAGGCCTCGTACAGGCCCCGGCCCATGCCGACCCGCTGCGCACCCTGTCCCGTGAACAGGAACGCCGTCTGGCCTTCGACCGTCGCACCGGCGACCACGTGCGCCGACGGGGTGCCCGTCATCACGGTGCCGAGCCCCTCGGCGAGGTCCGCCGCGTCCGCTCCGAGCACGACCGCGCGGTGGGCGAGCGCGGCCCGGCCGAGCAGGGCGTGGCCGAGGTCGGCCGGGTCCGGCTGCGGCCGCCCGTCGGCCCCGTCGCCGGAGCCGAGGAAGGCCGCGAGCCGCTCGGCCTGGGCCCGCAGGGCGGGTTCGGTCCTGCCCGACAGCAGCCAGGGGACCACCGGCGGCGCCGCCGCCGTCCGCTCGGCCGGGGCGGGGCTCGGCACGGCCTCGATGATGACGTGGGCGTTGGTGCCGCTGATCCCGAACGAGGACACGCCCGCGCGGCGCGGCCGACCGTCCTCCGGCCACGGCCGGGCCTGCGTCAGCAGTTCCACCGCGCCCGCCGACCAGTCGACGTGCGGGGTGGGCTCGTCCACGTGCAGCGTGGCCGGGAGGACGCCGTGACGCATCGCCATGACCATCTTGATGATCCCGGCGACGCCGGCGGCGGCCTGGGTGTGCCCGATGTTGGACTTGATCGAGCCCAGCAGCAGCGGGCTGCCCTCCGGCCGCCCCTGACCGTACGTGGCCAGCAGCGCCCGGGCCTCGATCGGGTCGCCGAGGCGGGTACCGGTGCCGTGCGCCTCGACCACGTCCACGTCGGCGGTGGTCAGTCCGGCGGTGGCCAGTGCCTGGCGGATCACCCGCTCCTGTGCGGGGCCGTTGGGCGCGGTGAGGCCGTTGGAGGCGCCGTCCTGGTTGACGGCGCTCCCGCGCACCCGCGCCAGCACCCGGTGCCCGAGCCGCCGGGCGTCCGACAGCCGCTCGACCAGCAGCACGCCGACGCCCTCGCCCCAGCCCGTACCGTCCGCCGCGGCCGCGAAGGCCTTGCAGCGGCCGTCCGAGGCGAGCCCGCCCTGGCGGTCGAACTCGCCGAAGGTGGCCGGCGAGACCATCACCGTGACACCGCCCGCGAGCGCCATCGCGCACTCGCCGCGCTGCACCGCCTGGGCCGCCAGGTGGAGTGCCACCAGGGACGACGAGCAGGCGGTGTCCACCGTCACCGCCGGCCCCTCCAGGCCGAAGGAGTAGGCGACCCGGCCCGAGATCACGCTGTTGGCGGTGCCGGAGAGCAGGTGCCCCTCGGCTCCCTCGAAGCCGTGCGCGCCGCCCCCGCCGTAGCCGGAGGAGGAGGCGCCGACGAAGACACCGATCTGCCGGCCGCGCATCGAGCGCGGGTCCAGCTCGGCGGACTCGAAGGCCTCCCAGGCGGCTTCCAGCAGCAGCCGCTGCTGCGGGTCCATCGCCAGCGCCTCGCGCGGCGAGATGCCGAACAGCCCGGCGTCGAAGCGGGTCGCCCCGGCGACGAAGCCGCCCTGCCGGGCGTACGAGTCCTCGGCGTCCGCGAACGCCCAACCGCGGTCGACGGGGAAGCCGGAGATGCCGTCGGCGCCGGTGGCGACCAGCTCCCACAGCTCGTTCGGGGAGGCGATGCCGCCGGGGTAGCGGCAGCTCATCCCGACGATCACGATCGGGTCGTCGGTGCCGGGAGCGGCCCCGCCGTCGACCCGGGCCGCCTCCGGAGCGGCGTCCGGGCCGTCCAGGTCGTTCAGGCCGTTCAGGTCGTTCAGGTCGTCCAACAGCTCACCGGCCAGGTGCTCGGCCAGCTCGCCGGGGGTCGGGTGGTCGAAGACCAGGGTGGCCGGCAGGGCCAGGCCCGTCTCGGTGCCCAGGGCGTTGCGCAGTTCCACCGCGGTCAGCGAGGTGAAGCCCAGGTCCCGGAAGGCCCGGTCCGCTCCGACGGCCTCGGCGGTGCCGTGTCCGAGCACCGTGGCGGCCCGCGCCCGCACCAGGTCCAGCAGGATCCGGCCCCGCTGCGGGACCGGGGCCGCCGCGAGCCGGCGCACCAGGGCGGTGCCGCCCTCGGTGGCGGGCTCCTCCGCGGCCGGCCGCTGGGTCGCCTCGGGCAGGTCGGCCAGCAGCGGGCTGGGGCGGCTGGAGGTGAACGCCGGGGCGAACCGCTCCCAGTCCACGTCCGCGACCACCAGGCAGGTCTCCCGCCGGTCCACCGCCCCGGCGAGCGCGGTGACGGCCAGCTTCGGGTCCAGGGCGGGCAGTCCGCGCTTGCGCAGGAAGTCCTCCGCCTCGCCGCGCACCGCCATTCCGGCCTCGGCCCAGGGGCCCCAGGCCACCGAGAGACCCGCCAGGCCGCGCGAGCGCCGCTGCTGGACCAGCGCGTCCAGGTAGGCGTTGGCGGCGGCGTAGAGCCCCTGCCCGCCGCTGCCCCAGACGCCCGCGATGGAGGAGAAGGTGACGAACAGTTCCAGGTCCAGCCCGGCGGTGAGCTCGTCCAGGTGCGCTGCGCCGGTGACCTTGCCACCGGTGGAGGAGCGCACGTCGGCGGGGCCGGTCCAGTCCAGCGGTGCGGTCTCGGCGACGCCGGCCGCGTGCACCACACCGGTCAGCGGGAGCTCGGCCGGGATCGCGTCGAGCACCGCCGCCAGCGCCGCCCGGTCGGCGGCGTCGCAGGCGGCGACCGTCACCCGGGCACCGAGCCCGGTCAGTTCGGCCACCAGCGCGTCCACGCCCTCGGCCGCCGAACCGCGCCGACTGGTCAGCACGAGATGGGGAGCGCCCCGACCGGCCAGCCAGCGCGCCACCTCGGCACCCAGCGCCCCGGTTCCACCGGTCACCAGCACCGTGCCCGAGGGGGTCCACGGCTCGGCCGGGACGTCCTCGGCGGCCGCCCGGACCAGTCGGCGGGAGTAGACCCCGGCGGGGCGCACGGCGACCTGGTCCAGGCCCTGGTCGCCGGTGAGCACCGAGGCCAGCCGGGCGGCGCCCCGGCCGTCCACGGCGGCGGGGACGTCGACCAGCCCGCCCCAGCGGTCCGGGTGCTCCAGCGCGGCGACCCGCCCGGCACCCCACACCTGGGCCTGGAGCGGATCGCGCAGCGGGTCGGAGCCGCCCACCGACACCGCGCCGCTGGTGACGGTCCAGAGCGGCGCGCCGATCGCGGCGTCGCCGAGCGCCTGGAGCAGGACCACCGAGGCGGTCAGCCCGTCCGGGCCGAGCGCGGTCAGCGACAGCACGCCCGCGTACTCGGCGGGCAGTTCCGCGAGCCGTCCGGCCAGCGCCGCCCGGCCCTCGGCCACCGGGTCGCAGCGGAACTCGACCAGTTCGGCCCCGGCTGCCCGCAGCGCCGCGGGCAGCCCGCCGGCCGGCCCGGCCGCCCCGCCCGGGCCGTCGGCGCCGGCAGCACCGGCCGCCCCGTCCGGCAGCACGACCAGCCACGTTCCGGTGAGCGCGCCCGCGCCGAGCCCGTCCGTGACCGGCTTCCAGGTGACGCGGTAGCGCCAGGAGTTGACGACGGCGTCGGCCCGGCGACGGCGGCGCCAGGAGGACAGCACGGGCAGCAGCGGCTCCAGCTCGCCCGCCGACTCGACGGCGAGGGTGCTCGCCAGCTCGCCCAGGTCCGCGCGCTCGACCGCGTCCCAGAACCGGGCGTCCAGGGCGTCCACGGCGCCGTTGGCGGGCGCGGGGACGGAGCCCGGCTCGGGCCAGTACCGCTCGCGCTGGAAGGCGTACGTCGGCAGGTCGACCCGCCGGCCGCCGCCCAGCACGGCCCGCCAGTCCAGCGCGACGCCGGCCGTCCACAGCGCGCCGACGGTCTCCGCGACCGCCTCCGCGCCGGTCCGGTCCCGACGCTGCATCGGCACGAACACCCCGTCGGTGACGGTCAGTTGGGCCATGCCGCAGAGCACGCCGTCCGGCCCCAGCTCGATGAACCTGCGGACGCCGTGCTCGCGCAGGCAGGCCACGCCGTCGGCGAACCGGACGGTCTCCCGGACGTGGCGCACCCAGTAGTCCGGCGTGCCCAGGGTGTCGGCGTCGGCGAGGGCGCCGGTCAGGTTGGAGACGATCGCGATCCGCGGAGCCTCGAAGGTGATCGTCTCCAGCACCGCGCGGAAGTCCGCGAGCATCGGCTCCATCAGCGCCGAGTGGAAGGCGTGCGAGACCGCCAGCCGCGCGGTCCGGCGCCCCTCGGCCCGCCAGCGGGCGGCGAGTTCGTCGATCACGGCCGCGTCGCCGGAGACCACCAGGTCGGCGGGTCCGTTGACCGCGGCGACGTCGGCCCGGCCGGCCAGGACCTCGCGGACCTCCGCCTCCTCGGCCCGCACCGCGAGCATCGCGCCGCCGCTCGGCAGCGCCTGCATCAGCCGGGCCCGGGCCGCGACCAGCCGGCAGGCGTCCGCCAGCGAGAACACCCCGGCGCAGTGCGCCGCCGCGACCTCGCCGATCGAGTGCCCGAGCAGCAGGTTCGGCACCACGCCCCAGGATTCGAGCAGCCGGAAGGTGGCGACCTCGACCGCGAACAGAGCGGTCTGGGCGTAGCCGGTCAGGTTCAGGTCCACGCCGTCGGCCGCCACCTCGCGGACCGGCCGGTCCAGCGCCGGGTCCAGTTCGGCGCAGACCGCGTCGAAGGCGTCCGCGAACACCGGGAAGCGCGCGTACAGCTCCTCGGCCATGCCGGCCCGCTGGGCCCCCTGGCCGGTGAACAGGAAGGCGGTGCCGCCGGGGACCGCGGTGGCGGCCGTCGTTCCGTCGAAGTCGGCCAGCCGGCCGAGGAGTTCCGTCCGGTCGTCGCCGACCAGCACCGCGCGGTGCTCCAGCGCGGCACGGGTGGTGGCGAGCGCGTGGCCGGTGTCGCGCGGGTCGGCGTCCGAGTCGGCCAGGAAGGTGCGCAGCCGCTGCGCCTGGGCCCGCAGGCCGTCCCGGGTGTGGGCGGAGAGCGGCAGCAGCGCGAGCGCGGGGGTCGGGGCCCGCTCGGCCTCGACGGCCGGGGGCTGCTCGATGATGACGTGGGCGTTGGTGCCGCTGATGCCGAAGGAGGAGACGGCGGCCCGGCGCGGCCGGTCCAGCTCGGGCCAGGACCGGGCCTCGGTGAGCAGTTCCACCGCGCCGCGCGACCAGTCCACCTGCGGGCTGGGCTCGTCCACGTGCAGGGTCGCGGGCATGATCCCGTGGCGCAGTGCCTGCACCATCTTGATCACGCCGGCCGCGCCCGCGGCGGCCTGGGTGTGGCCGATGTTGGACTTGATCGAGCCGAGCAGCAGCGGGCCGTCCTCCGGCCGTCCCTGACCGTACGTGGCCAGCAGCGCCTGGACCTCGATCGGGTCGCCCAGCACCGTGCCGGTGCCGTGGCCCTCGACCAGGTCGACGTCCCGGGTGGACAGGCCCGCGTTGACCAGCGCCTGCCGGATCACCCGCTGCTGCGCGGGGCCGTTGGGCGCGGTGAGGCCGTTGGAGGCGCCGTCCTGGTTGACCGCGCTGCCCCGGATCACCGCGTGCACGCGGTGGCCCTCGCGCCGGGCGGTGGAGAGCCGCTCGACCAGCAGCAGGCCGACGCCCTCGCCCCAGCCCGTTCCGTCGGCGGCGCCCGCGTAGGAGCGGCAGCGTCCGGTCGAGGAGAGCCCGCCCTGGCGGTCGAACTCGCCGAAGGCCGCCGGGGAGACCATCACCGTGACGCCGCCGGCCAGGGCCTGCTCGCACTCGCCGCGCTGCACCGCCTGCACGGCCAGGTGCAGGGCGACCAGCGAGGAGGAGCAGGCGGTGTCGACGGTGACGGCGGGCCCTTCGAGGCCGAAGGTGTACGCGACCCGGCCGGAGATGACGCTGTTGGCGGTGCCGGACAGCAGGTGCCCCTCGGCGCCCGCCAGCCCGAGGCCGCCGGTGCCGTAGCCGGAGTTGGACGCTCCGGCGAACACGCCGATCTGCGCGCCCTGGACGGAGCGCGGGTCCAGCCCCGCCGATTCGAGGACCTCCCATGCGGCCTCCAGCAGCAGCCGCTGCTGGGGGTCCATGGCCAGCGCCTCGCGCGGGGAGATGCCGAACAGTGCCGCGTCGAAGCCGGTCGCCCCGGCGACGAAGCCGCCCTGCCGGGCGTACGAGCCCTCGTCGTCGGCGAGGTCCCAGCCGCGGTCGGCGGGGAAGCCGGTGACGCCGTCCTCGCCCTCGGACACCAGCCGCCACAGGTCGTCGGGGGACTCCACCCCGCCGGGGTAGCGGCAGCTCATGCCGACGATCACGACCGGGTCGTCGTCGGCGTCGGCGGCGACGGCGGCGGCACGGGTGGGCGCCGCCGGCGCGTCCGGCTCGTCGAACAGTTCGCCGAGCAGGTACGCGGCCAGGGCGGTCGGCGTCGGGTGGTCGAAGACCAGGGTGGCGGGCAGCCGGAGGCCGGTCTCCGCGTTCAGCAGGTTGCGCAGTTCGACAGCGGTCAGCGAGTCGAAGCCGAGGTCGCGGAAGACCTGCTCGGGGTCGACCGCCTCGGCGGTGCGGTGGCCCAGCACGGCGGCCGCGCGCTCCCGGACCAGGTCCACCAGCACCTGGTGGCGCTGACCGGCGGGCCCGGCGGTGAGCCGCTGCCGCAGCGCGGTGCCCAGCTCGAAGTCGGAGCCCTCCCCCTCGGCCGGCCGCGCCGCCTCGGGCAGGTCGGCCAGCAGCGGGCTGGGACGGCCCAGGGTGAAGGCCGGGGCGAACAGCCCCCAGTCGACGTCGGCGACGGTCACGCAGCCCTCGCCGTGGTCCACGGCCCGCGCCAGGGCGCGGACGGCGAGGGCCGGGTCGAGCGCGTTCAGCCCGCGGCGGCGCAGGAAGTCGGCCGCCTCGCCCCGGGCGGCCATCCCGGCCTCGGCCCAGGGGCCCCAGGCGATCGAGGTGCCGGACAGGCCGCGGCTGCGGCGGTTGTCGACCAGCGCGTCCAGGTGGGCGTTGCCGGCCGCGTAGGCGGCCTGGCCGCCGCTGCCCCAGGTCGCCGCGATCGAGGAGAAGGTGACGAACAGGTCCAGGCCGTCGGTGAGTTCGTCGAGGTGTGTGGCGCCGGCCGCCTTGCCGTCGACGACGGCGGCCAGGTCGGCGGGGCGCAGTTCCTCGATCGGGCCGTGCGCCGCGACCCCGGCGGCGTGCACCACCCCGGTCAGCGGGAGGTCGGCCGGGATCCGCGCGAGCACCGCGGCCAGCGCCTCCCGGTCCGCGACGTCGCAGGCCTCGACGGTCACCCGGGTGCCGGTGGCGGTCAGCTCGGCGACCAGGTCCTCGGCGCCCGGTGCGGCGGCGCCGCGCCGGGTGAGCAGCAGCAGGTGCGGCGCTCCGCGTTCGGCCAGCCAGCGGGCGACGGCCGCGCCCAGGGCGCCGGTGCCGCCGGTGACCAGCACCGTGCCCGAGGGGGTCCACGGCCGTTCGGCGGTCCGGGTCGGCTCCGGGCGGGTCAGCCGGCGTCCGTAGCCGGCGGAGCCGCGCACGGCGACCTGGTCCTCGCCCGTGGCGCCGGCCAGCACCGCGGCGAGCCGGGCGCCGGCCCGGGCGTCCAGGGTGGCCGGAAGGTCGATCAACCCGCCCCAGCGGTCCGGGAGTTCCAGGGCGGCGACGCGGCCGAGCCCCCACACCCGGGCCGCCGACGGGTCGCTCGGCGGGTCGAACCGGCCCACCGAGACGGCGCCGGAGGTGAGCAGCCACAGCGGTGCGTCGATGCCCGCCTCGCCGAGGCCCTGGACGGTCGCCAGCGCCTCGGCGGCCGGGTCGGCGCCGGCCGGCAGCGCGACCACGCCGGCCAGGCCGGCCGGGTCGGCCGTCGGCCACGCCCCGGGGGCACAGCGCAGGACGGTGGCGCCGGCGGCCCGCAGGGCCTGCTCGACGGCCTCCGCCCGCCCGTCCTCGGGGTCGGCGGACAGCAGCCAGTCGCCGGTGAGCGGGGCGGTGTCGCCGAGGCCCGTCAGCGGCTTCCAGGTGACCTGGTAGCGCCACGAGTCGATGGTCGACTCCTGCCGCTGGGAGCGCCGCCAGGCGGCCAGCGCGGGGACCACCTCGTCCAGCAGGCCGGGGGCCTCCTCCAGCTTCAGGGTGGTGGCCAGCTCGGTGAGGTCCGCGCGCTCCACCGCCGCCCAGAACCGGACGTCCTGGTCCGAGGCCTCGCGCGGCGGGCCGACCGGCGCCGCCATGCTCTGCGGCCAGTAGCGCTCGCGCTGGAAGGCGTACGTCGGCAGCTCCACCCGGCGGCCCTCGGGCAGCACGGTGCGCCAGTCGACCTCGACCCCGGCCGTCCAGATCCGGGCCAGTGCGGTCAGCGCCGACTCGGCGTCGTCCCGATCGCGACGCAGCACCGGGGCGAACACGCCCTCGGCGCCGGCCTGTTGGGCCATCCCACAGAGCACGCCGTCCGGGCCGAGCTCGACGAAGCGGGTCACTCCCCGGGCGGCCAGGCAGGCGGCGCCGTCGGCGAACCGGACGGCCTCGCGCACGTGCCGCACCCAGTACTCCGGGGTGGTGAGCAGGTCGGGCGAGGCGACGGCTCCGGTCAGGTTGGAGACGATCGCGATCCGGGGACGGGCGAAGGAGACCGTCTCCAGCACCGCGCGGAAGTCCGCGAGCATCGGCTCCATCAGGGCGGAGTGGAAGGCGTGCGAGACCGTCAGCCGGCTCGTCCTGCGGCCCTCGGCCGCCCAGCGGGCGGCCAGTTCGTCGATCACCTCCGCAGTGCCGGAGACCACGACCGAGGACGGCCCGTTGACCGCCGCGACGTCGGCGCGTCCGGCGATCGCCTCGACGGCCTCGGCCTCGGTGGCCCGGACGGCGAGCATCGCGCCGCCGGACGGCAGCGCCTGCATCAGCCGGCCGCGCGCGGCCACCACGGCGCAGGCGTCCGCGAGCGTGAGGACTCCCGCGCAGTGCGCCGCGGCGAGTTCGCCGACGGAGTGGCCGAGCAGGAAGTCGGGGGCCACGCCCCAGGATTCGAGCAGCCGGAAGCCCGCGACCTCGACGGCGAACAGGCCGGCCTGGGTCCACATCGTCAGGTCGAGGCCGCGGCCGGTGAAGACCGCGTCCTTGACCGATCCGTCGAGGTGGCGGTCCAGTTCGGCGCAGACGGCGTCGAAGGCCTCGGCGAAGGCGGGGAAGGCCTCGTACAGCCCGCGGCCCATCGCCGCGCGCTGCGAGCCCTGGCCGGTGAACAGGAAGGCGCAGCGGCCCTCGCCCACCACTCCGGTCACCGCCGCGGCCGGGTCGCCCCCGGCGAGCGCGTCCAGGCCCGGGAGCAGGTCGCCGAGGACCACCGCGCGGTGGTCCAGGCCCGCGCGGGTGGTGGCGAGCGACCAGGCGAGGTCGACGGGGTCGGGCGCCTCGGTCTCGGCGAGGTGGGCGCGCAGTCTGCTTGCCTGGGCGCGCAGCCCGGCCGCGCCCTTGCCGGAGAGCGGCCACAGCGACGGCCGGCCGGCGGCGGGCGCGGGCGCCGAAGGGGCCACGGCGGCCTGGGCGGCCGGCTCGGTGCCGGCGTCCGGCCCGGCCTCGCCCTCGCCCTCGGCCTGCGGCTCGGCGGGCGCGGGCGCCGCCTCGATGATCACGTGCGCGTTGGTGCCGCTGATGCCGAACGAGGACACGCCGGCCCGGCGGGGGTGGTCGGTCTCCGGCCACGACCGGGCCTCGGTGAGCAGCTCGACGCCGCCCTCGCTCCAGTCCACGTGCGGCGTGGGCGCGTCCACGTGCAGGGTGGCCGGCAGCAGGCCGTGGTGGATCGCCTGCACCATCTTGATCACACCGGCCACGCCGGCCGCGGCCTGGGTGTGCCCGATGTTGGACTTGACCGAGCCCAGCCACAGCGGACCGCCCTCGGCACGCTCCCGCCCGTACGTGGCGAGCAGGGCCTGGGCCTCGATCGGGTCGCCGAGGCGGGTGCCGGTGCCGTGCGCCTCGACCGCGTCCACGTCGGCCGGGGAGAGCCCCGCGCCGGCCAGCGCCTGACGGATCACCCGCTGCTGGGAGGGACCGTTGGGGGCCGTGAGGCCGTTGGAGGCACCGTCCTGGTTGACGGCGCTGCCGCGCACCACGGCGAGCACCGGGTGCCCCAGCCGCTGGGCATCGGAGAGCCGTTCGACCATCAGCAGGCCGACGCCCTCGCCCCAGCCGGTGCCGTCGGCGCCCTCGGCGAAGGCCTTGCAGCGCCCGTTGCCGGCCAGGCCGTCGAGGCGGCTGAACTCCGCGAAGACGCTCGGCGAGGACATCACCGTGACACCACCGGCCAGCGCCAGCTCGCAGTCGCCCGCGCGCAGCGCGTGGACGGCCAGGTGCAGGGCGACCAGGGAGGAGGAGCAGGCCGTGTCGACGGTGACGGCCGGGCCCTCCAGGCCCAGCGCGTACGCGACCCGGCCGGACACCACGCTGGCCGCGTTGCCGATGGCCAGGTGGGTGGCGGCGCCCTCGGGCAGGGAGTGGGCGCCCTCGGCGTAGCCGGAGGCGGAGGCGCCGACGAAGACGCCGACCCGGTTGCCGGAGAGCGAGCGCGGGTCGATCCCGGCCCGTTCCACGACCTCCCAGGCGGATTCCAGCAGCAGCCGCTGCTGCGGGTCCATGGCCAGGGCCTCGCGCGGGGAGATGCCGAACAGCGCGGCGTCGAACTCGGCGACCCCGTCGACGAATCCGCCCTCGTCGGCGTAGCCGGACCCGGCCGGCCAGCCGCGGTCCTCGGGGAAACCGGTGATGGCGTCACCGCCGCGGGTCACCAGCCGCCACAGGTCGGCCGGCGAGCTCACGCCGCCCGGGTAACGGCAGGCCATCGCGACGATCGCGATGGGCTCGCGCTCGCGCATCTCCGCCACCTGGAGCTGACGACGTGTGCGCCGGAGATCGGCCGTCACCCGCTTCAGGTATTCGAGATACTTCTGCTCTTCCCCCACGCTGATCAACCCCTACTCCCGGCCGGCGGTGGACCGCAGCCGGTACCGATTACCCGTGAGACCGCAGCGTTTCGCATCCTAGGGAGAGAATCCCCGCGCGATACCCCTAGCCGACCCCAGAAAAAAGGACATCAGATGGCACGGGCCGTTCCGGGCCGTTCGCCGTCGGAGCGGGAACCGCATTCGCGCGGTTCCCGCTCCGTTATTCGGTTCGGAAATCCGCGCCGCCGTGGCGGCGCGGCCCCCGTCCCGTCGTTCAGCCGGTCCGCAGCGAGGTCTGCCCCGGCGCCGCGGCGTTCACCAGGGCGGCCAGGTTGCCGACGCCCTGCTGGTTCGCGTAGAGCATCTGGTGGGCCTCGCCGATCTGGTCGAAGGTGCCGCACCAGGTGATGCACGGGTCGAGCCGGCCGTCCGCCATCAGCCCGATGACCGCCCGGTTCTCCCGGGTGTTCGAGGCGTGCGAGCCCTGGAGGCGCTTGCTGCGCATCCACAGGTAGCGCAGGTCGAGGTCGCCGTTGTAGCCGCTGGTGCCGCCGCAGAGCACGACCATGCCGCCGTTCTCGCAGACGAACAGCGAGGTCGGCAGGGTGTCCTCGCCGGGGTGTTCGACGACGATCTTCGGGTTGCGGCGCTCCCCGAGGATCTCCCAGATCTTCGCGCCGAACCGGCGGGCCTCGGCCGTCCAGGCCCGGCCGGCCGCCTCGTCGTCGAGGTCCGGCAGCCGACCCCAGTGGGTGAACTCCCGGCGGTCGATCACGCCCGCGGCGCCGAGGTCCAGGCAGAACTGGACCCGGTCCGGGTTGGAGACCACGGCGATCGGGATGCCGCCGAGCAGCTTCACGATCTGGATGGCCGCCGATCCGACGCCGCCGGAGCCGCCCCAGATCAGCACCGGGTCGCCCGGGCGGACGTCGTGCGGGGCCCAGCCGGTCAGCTGCCGGTAGGCGGTGGCGCCGGTGACCAGGTAGCCGCCGGCGTCCTCCCAGGACAGGTTGGCCGGCTTGCGGTGGAGCTGGTGCTCGCGCACCACGGTGTACTGGGCGAAGGAACCGTAGTTCGTCTCGTAGCCCCAGGCCCGCAGCGACTTCGAGGCGATCGGGTCGACGCCCGTGCGGACGTCCTCCGCCGTCTCGTCCCAGGTCGCTCCGGAAAGGATGACCTCGTCGCCGACCTTGAACTGCTTGACGCCCTCGCCGACGGCCCAGACCACTCCGGAACCGTCGCTGCCGCCGATGTGGAAATCCTCCTTCTCGCCGAGCAACCGCTGTCTCATCGCGATGACGTCGATGGGTTCGCCGAGCGACGCCCAGACGTTGTTGTAGTTGATTCCGGCGGCCATGACGTACACCAGCACTTCGCCGTAACCGGGCTCCGGCACGTCGACGACCTCGGTCTGCATCGCCTTGAGGGGCTCGCCGAAGCGGTCCTGCCGGATGACGGTCGCGTACATCTGCTCGGGCACGAGGCCGAGCGGCGGAATCTCACCGAGTTCGTAGAGCGACTTGGACACGAACGACTCCTCTGGGCAGTTTTCCGGGATTTCCGAGGACCGGCTCGCAGAGCAGCTCTAGAACCGGTTCGAAACCGGCTGCCCTTCAACACGGTCGATTCGCGTGGATGAATGACGCGGCGGAACTTCGCGTGGACGGATGACGCGGAGGAACGGCGGAGCGGTCAGCCGAGCCTGGTGCGGATCCGGTCGACGACGGTGTTGGCGTGGGCGTTGAGGTAGAAGTGGCCGCCGCGGAAGACTTCGAGCTCGAACGGGCCCGAGGTGTGCTCGGCCCACTTCCGGGCCTCGTCCACGGTGACCTTCGGGTCGTCGTCGCCGACCAGGGCGAGGATCGGCGCGGTGAGCCCGGCACCGGGGGTGGGGCGGTAGGTCTCGGCGGCCCGGTAGTCGCTGCGCAGCACCGGGAGGACCATCCGCACCATCTCCTCGTCGTCGAGGAGGTTGTTGTCGGTCCCGTCCAGCCGCTTGATCTCGGTGAGCAGGCCCTGGTCGTCGAGCTGGTGGAACCGCTCGTCGCGGTGGGCGCCGGGGGCGCGCCGCCCGGAGGCCCACACCGTGTGCGGCACGATGCCGAGGTCCTCCAGCCGCAGCGCCAGCTCGAACGCCACGGAGGCGCCCATGCTGTGGCCGAACAGCGACAGCGGGCGGTCGGCCCATGGCTTGACGACGTCGACCAGCAGGTCGGCCAGTTCCTGCACGGATTCCACGCAGGGCTCCTGGCGCCGGTCCTGACGGCCGGGGTACTGCACCGCGAGGACGTCGACCTGCGGCGACAGCGCGCGGGACACCGGGAAGAAGTAGCTCGCGGACCCGCCCGCGTACGGCAGGCAGATCAGCCGGTGCCGGGCCTCGGGCGCGGGGTGGTAGCGGCGCACCCACAGATCGTCGATAGCTGCCATGGTGACTGGAATCCCTCCGGCGGTCGGCGTGGTGGGACCGCGACACCGGTGAGGCGCCGCCCGCGGACCTGCGGGACCACGCGTCTCACCTTGATCCGCGGGCGGGAGCGCACGAGGGTTCGTGGCCGGCTCCGGTCGCCCGCTGTCCTGTCGGGACCTCAACGGCTCCTACCGTGACCGGCCCGGCCCGGCCCGACAACCCCTAGCCGCACGGCGCGGGCGCACGCGCGCGGGGTCCTGCGGCTGCCCTGGTAGGGGATGCCCGCCGGCGCCCCGGCACCTTCCCGGGCCGCTGGAGCGCGGCGGCCGCGCGGGCGGTCGGGTCGCGCCAGGGCACGCCCTATGTCGGCGGCGCCGTCGGGGCAAGGGCGCCTCGTCGGACCGGGGGGGAGGTTAGGGGGCGGTGCCCGGCCAACTTTAGGGGTGCCGGCCGGCGGAACCGATCGAACCGGACGCGCTGATTCCACCGGTGGAACCGCCGCCGGCGCCCGGCCGGGGAATCCCCCGGGCCGGCGGCGGGACCTGCGGGCCTGGCAGGCAGAACGTGTGCGGAACGAACGCCTCCGATCCGTTCCGGCACCACCGAAAAGCCCCCGGGCCCTCCGTCCCATCGGATATGCGCACCGATCCGGAATGCGCCGTCACGTTTCGGCCATCACGGAGAAGTGGAACGGCTGATTCAGTTTCACCGCACCGGTGACTTAACGCCCCGGACCGGAGACCCGCAACCGACGCAGGGCGTGATGGACCAGCAGGTGCCCCCAGACCTCCTGCTCGACCCCCTCGGGCGAGCGCGAGCGCAGCACCCGCACGGCCTCCAGCTGATCGGCCGCCAGGTCCCGCAGGGCCCTCGCCCCCGACCTCCACGCGCCGTGCAGCGCGGCCAGCTCCGCGGCGGGGGCCCGCCCCGGATCGAGGATCGTGGTGAGCAGCCGGCCCGACTCCCCCGCCGAGGGGTCCTCGACCACCCGCACCACCGGCGCCGCCACCGACCCCGTCGACCGGCCCGACCCGCCACCGCCGCGACCGCCCCCGTCGGCGGCGAACCCGGACAGGAACGAGCCGTCGCCCAACAGCTGACGCACCGGCAGCACCGCGTCCGGACCGACCCGCCACAGCAGGTCCGCCCCACCGGCGGAGGCGTCCCGCCACACCGCCGGAGCGTCGAACCCGCCCTGGTCGGCGAGCAGCAGGTCCCCGCCGCCGAGGCGGTCGAAGAGGCCCCGGGCCAGATTCGGCACGGCGGCCGCCGACGGGCCGGTGGCCGCCGCGGCGACCGCTCCGGTGCCGCACTCGACCAGGGCCGCCAGTCGCACCCGCGGGTACCCGCCCCCGGGCTCCGGCGGTCCGAAGTACGCCACGTTCTCGGCACTGTCCGGCACCTCGATCGCCGCGCCCTCGACGGCGACCAGGCGCCGCCCCCGGTACGGGACTCCCCCGACCTGCCCGGCCTGCCCGACCTGCCCGGCCCGCCCGGCCTCCTCGACCGCCGCCGACCGGACGACCTCGGCGAACAGCTCCCTGAACGGCTCCGCCCCCAGCTTCACCCGGGCCCGCGAGATCGCCGCCGTACTGGGCACCTGCCCCGGCGCCGTGCAGCGCCCCGCCCAGGCCAGTCCCCGGACGAGCTTGCGGGCGACCTCCTGGTAGCCGTGGCCCGGAAACAGACACATCGCCAGGACCAGGTAGACCGTCACCTTCGGCGTCAGCAGGCGGTTCCGTTGCCCCTCCCGCCCGCACCGGGCCACCACCCGCTCCACCAGCTCCGGCGGGAACGACCCGGTCAGCAGCCCGACCGCGATGCGGTCGGGCAGTCCCCCGCCCGGTTCCGGGCCGAACTGCCCTGGTCGCGACATCCGACACCTCCTGAAACCACGCTACACGCACGATGCTTAAGTCACCGGTGTGGCGCTGAACGGAGTCCCTAGCGTTCGCCGTTGAAGTTCGCCTAGGGTGAAAGTAGATGCAAACCCGGGCACTCGGTCCCGCCGGCGTTCCCCTCGCGCTGTGTACACCGTGCATCTGAGTGATCACGCAACGTCATGGAGGCTCAAGGCAAAACGGGGGAGTCAGCCTTTCCGTTGCGGTGGATGCAAGGCTTTTACACAACAACTCGGAGGCATTCTTGCTGATTCGAGCCGAACAGCATGAAGCGTTGGAGTATTTACTGGACCTGTTCGAGGGACTGTCCTGCGGGAACGGTCGGGTGGTCCTCGTCAGCGGAACCCTGGGAAGTGGTAAGACCCAACTTCTGCACGATTTCTCGGCGCTGGCGGCAAAAGAAGGAGCACTGGTCCTCCAGGCGACCGGTTCGCGGGCGGAACGGGATCTCCCCATGGGGGTCATCGAGCAGTTGCTGCGCTGCGCCGAACTGCCGAACGAACTCGCCGCGGAAATATCCGCCCTGGTCGCGGAGGCGTTCGGCGACCACCTGGAACCCGACCACCGCTTCGAACGGCCGCAGGCCGTCGAGAACGAGACCATCCGTCGGCTCTGCAACGTCCTCCTGGGCGCCTGCGAGGGCCGGTCCGTGGTGGTCGGCATCGACGACGTGCACTTCGCGGACACCGCCTCGCTCCAGGCGCTGCTCTACCTCCAGCGCCGCATGCGCCCCCAGCGCATGCTCATGGTGCTCAACGAGTGGGACCGGCCGCAGCCCACGCTGCCGCTGTTCCGCGCCGAGGTGACCCGCGCGCCGCACAGCAGGGTCCAGCTCAAGCCGATGTCCGAGGACACCGTCCGCACCATCCTGGAGCGGACCCCGGACCACGCGATCGCGCCGCGACTCGCCCCGGCCGTCCACCGGCTGAGCGGGGGCAACCCGATCCTGGTCCACGCCCTGATCGAGGACAACCACCTCGACGCCACCCACGACCGGGCCCGGCCCGACGACCTGCCGCGCGTCGGCCGGTCCTTCGAAATGGCCGTCCTGGCCTGCCTCTACCGCTGGGAACCGCAGATCCTCGCGGTCGCCAGCGGCATGGCCGTCCTGCGCGAGCACGCCTCCCCGGCGCTGCTCGGCCGGCTGCTCGACCTCGACCAGCGGTGCGTCGGGCACGCGTTGGAGATCCTCACCAACGCCGGCCTGACCGCCGGCGACGAGTTCCGTCATCCGAACGTCGCGGCCGCCGTCCTCGCCTCGCTCTCGCGCACCGAGCAGACCACGCTGTACACCCGGGCGACGAAGCTCCGGCGCGACCTGGGCATGGCCACCACGGTCATCGCCGCCCAGATCGTCGCCGCGGGCGAGGCCGACGGCGACTGGACCGTACCGATCCTCACCGACGCCGCGGAGCAGGAACTGGCCGAGGGCAAGACCTCGACCGCGCACCTCTACCTCAACCTGGCGCTGGCCGCGGCCAACGACGACCAGCACCTGGCCACCCTGCGCACGTACGTCCACTCCACCTGGCAGACCAACCCCAGCGCGGTCGCCCCGCACACCAGCGCGCTGCGCGAGGCCCTGGTGGAGGGCAAGCTCACCGGCAAGGACGTCGTCGCACTGATCCGGGCGCTGCTGTGGCGGGGAGACCTCACCACCGTGTCCACCGTCCTCGCGGAGGCGAAGCGCTCGCACCTCACCCTCGGGCACGAGGACGGCGTCGAACTCCTGCACGTCTTCCACTGGTTCTTCGGCCCGTCCTTCACCCGGTCCTGGAACCTCGACGAGCTCTGCGGCACCGGGGGCGGGGGCGCCTGCCTGCCCGCGGCCGCGGAGGCGATCGGGGTCTTCTCCCGGGTCTGGGCCCGGGGCGGCGACGCGGAGAGCGCCTCGCTCGCCGAACGCGTCCTGTCCTCCTGCCGGGTGGACGGGATGCCGCTGGAAGCGATCACCACGGCGATCCTCGCCCTCGCCGACGGGGACCAGCCCGGCCGGGCCCTGCTCTGGTGCGACGAGCTGATCGGCCACGCCACCCGTCGGGGTGCGACCACCTGGCTGGCCCAGCTCAAGGCGGCCCGGGCCGACGTGTGCCTGCGCGACGGGGATCCCGAGGCGGCCGCCGAACTCGCCTCGGACGCACTGTCGTTGGCGGGCGAGGAGAACTGGGGGGTGTCGATCGGCTATCCGCTGTCGGTGCTCATCCAGGCCCACCTCGCGCTGGGCCGGACGGACGACGCCGCCAAGGAGGCCGGCCGGGAGGTCCCGAGCGCCATGTTCGAGACCGTGATGGGCATCCGCTACCTGCACGCCCGCGGCCGGCTCGCCCTGGCGGCCGGTCGGACCACGGAGGCGCTCGACGACCTCCGGACCTGCGCCCGTCGGCTCAGGGTCTGGCAACTGGACATCCCCGCCCTGATCCCGCTGACCGCCAGCCTGGTCGAGGCCACCTTCCAGGCCGGTGACCCGGTCGCGGCCCGGGACCTGGCGGCCGGTCAGCTGCGGGAACCGTCCCTGGACGACCGCACCCGCGGCACCCTGCTCCGGATCCTGGCCGACCACGACGGGGGCCGGGAGAAGCCCGCCCTGCTGCAGGAGGCCGTCGGCCGCCTGCGGACGCCCGGCGACCGGCTCGAACCGGCCCGGGCGGAGGCGGGGACCCAGCGGATCCGGGCCGGATTCGCCCCGGCCGTGGAACCCGGGCGGTCCGTCGGCGACGGGTTCGGGCCCGACGAGGAACCGCGCGCGGACCCGCTCACCGACGCCGGGCTCGGGGACTGCGGCGACCGCCGCCCCGCCGAGGACGGCCCGCGCGAGGACGACGAGCCGGCGCTCCCGCTGGGACCGCCCCCGGCGACCACCCCGGGCGGGGCGGTGGGCTCGCTGCTCACCGGCCTCAGCCGGGCCGAGCTCCGGGTGGCGAAACTGGCGGCCGAGGGCGACAGCAACCGGGAGATCAGCGACAAGCTCTGGATCACCGTCAGCACGGTGGAACAGCACCTGACGCGCATCTACCGCAAGCTGAGCCTGAGCGGCCGGGCCGGCCTGGCGAGCCTGCTCCGCTCGGAGCTGCTCCCGGGCGAGGTCGCCGTCTTCCGCGACGCACCCGGCGGCCCCGCCGACCGGGTCGGGTCCGAAGTCGGCTTCCACGCCGTGGAGATGGCGTGCCGCGCCGCCTCCTCCACGGATGCGCTGAAGGCCGTCGGCAACGCGGCCGGCCTGGGCGCCGACGGAGTCGCCGTCGGCTGACACCGGCCAGGACCACCACCGGTCCACAGCACGGGGCACCTCGCAGACCCTCCGCGAGGTGCCCCGTGCCACTCCCGCCATTCAGGCGGCGGACAGCTGTCCGCGCACCCACGCGGGGTCGGGGTTGGTGTGCGGCCGGCCGTCCACGACGACGGTCGGCACGGTCTCGTTGCCGTCGTTGGCCGCCCGTACGACCGCTGCCGCCTCCGGGTCGCTCCAGATGTCGACCCAGTGCAGCCGCCGGGCCGACCGGCCGAGCCGCAAGCGCAGCCGCAGGCAGTACTTGCAGCCCGGCCGCCAGTACACCACCGGCCGGCCGTCGGCCGCGCTGCGGCGCTGCGCCTCCGCCGCACCGAGCGACTTCGGGAAGACCAGCGGCGAGTTCACGGCCGCGAGCCCGACGAACGGCACCAGGAACAGGGCGGCCGCCCCGCCGTTCCCGTCGAGGGCCGGGCCGCTCGCGACGGCCACACCGCCGAGCACCAGCAGCAGCGGCAACATCCACACACGCATCATGGCGCCCCAGGCTATCCGGCCGCTTCCGACCCGTCAGACCCCCCGCCGGGACGAGGCGGCCGGGCGGGGCGTTTCCGTTCGTGGTCCACCGTCTCGGCGACACGCAGCGCGACCTCCTCGGGCGTCTCGTGCTCCCAGAAGCGGAGCACCGTCCAGCCCTCGTCCCGCAGATGCTCCGTCGTCTCGGTGTCGCGCTCGATGTTGCGGCCCAGCTTGGTCCGCCACCATTCGGCGTTGCTCTTGGGGTGCGTGGCGTGCTGCGGGCACCCGTGCCAGAAACAGCCGTCGAGGAAGACCGCCACCTTCGGCCCCGGGAAGAGGATGTCCACCGTACGGCGAGGCATGCCCGGCACCGGCCGCTGGACACGGTAGCGGTACCCACCGGCATGGAGCAGACGGCGGACGGCCAGTTCCTGGGCGGTGTCCCGCGATGCCTGTCGGCTCATGCGGGCGGAGACGGCGGGTGTGGACGGTACCGGCGACATGCTGCCATTCTCGTCCACCGGTCCGACAGTCGTGCGAGGCCCGGGAGAGGCCGGTCGCCCGCCGCCGTCCCTCGGCTTCCCCGCTCAGGCGAGGTCGCGCACCCGGCGGATTGAACCGGCCAGCAGGATCGCCGGGCCGGCCAGGCTGCACACCGCCAGCAGGAGCAGCGCCGTGCGCGGGCCCCAGGCCGTGGAGGCGGCGCCGGCCAGGACCGCGCCGACCGGGATGGCGCCCCAGGAGACGAACCGGACGGTGGCCATCACCCTGGGGAGCAGCTCCGGCGGGGTGTGGGTCTGCCGGTGGGTGCGGGTGACGATGCTGGTGACCACCACTCCCGCCGAGAAGCCCGCGTTGCCGACGGCGAACACCAGCGCCGCCCAGCCGGAGCCGGCCGCCGGGAGCAGGAAGGTGAAGAGCGCGGCGATCAGCGCCGCCCTCCGCAGGGCGCCGCCGCTGCCGATCCGGGAGACCACCCGGGGTGTGAGGGCGGCGCCGATCAGGCTGCCCAGGCCGCCGGTGGCCATCAGGGCGCCGACGGCGGCGGCCGGCGCGTCGAGGGTGTCGACCAGGAACACCGGGGTGAGCGTCATCAGCCCGCCGGCGACGAAGTTGACCGCGGTGGCGTCGGCGGCGCACGGCCCGATCACCGGGTGCCGGGTGACGAAGTGCCAGCCCTCGCGGATCTGTTCCCGCATCCCCGCGCCGGCCGGGCGGGCGGCGGCGGACCGTTCCGCGCGCGGCAGGCTGCGCAGCAGGGCCGCCGAGACCAGGTAGCTGACCGCGTCCAGCACCATCGCGGCCGCGCCGCCGACGAGTTGGACCAGCACCCCGCCGAGCGAAGGGCCGGCCAGCTCGGTCGCGGCGCTGCTGCCGGAGAGCAGGCTGTTGCGGGCGGTCAGCTCCTCCCTGGGGACGATGGAGGGCAGGAAGGTGGAGTTGCCGACGTCGAAGACCACGCTCGCCAGCCCGACCAGCAGCGCGACCGCCACCAGGTGCGGCAGGCCGAGGCCGCCCAGCGCGGCCGCCACCGGAACCGAGGCCACGGCCAGCCCGCGCACCAGGTCCATCACCACCTGGGTGCCGCGCAGCGGGAGCCGGTGGACCAGGACGCCGGCCGGCAGTCCGACCAGCAGCCACCCCAGGTACCCGGCGCCGGTGATCAGGCCGACCTGCCAGGCCGTCGCGTGCAGGGTGAGCACGGCGATCAACGGCAGGGCGACACTGGTCACCTGGTCCCCGAGCCGGCTGACCAGCGATCCCGTCCAGTAGCGCCAGAACACTCCTGCCGAAGTCCGGCGTCGCGCCTCGTACTCCGCTCCCCGGTCCGCCGCGACCGCTGTCCGCGTCGTCACATCCACCATCGGGCCCACCCCTTCTGTCGCAACCTGTCCACTGCACCGGACTGGGTGTCAGCCGCCGCGTCCTCACCGAGCGCCTCAAGGCGCCGGTCGCCGCCGGGGTGCTGGAGAAGCGGCCCGCCGCGCGCACGGCCCGACCGGCCACCGGCTGCCCGAGCCGGAACTCCCCGCCGCCACCGGCGAGTCGACCGACCCCGTGGCGCCCGGCGCCACCTGGACGGTGACCGCCGCGCTGCGCCTGCCCACCTTCCGGGCGGCGGGCGTCGACCGGCTCAAGGCGGCTCACCCTCGTACTGGACGCCACCCGCACTGTCCGCGGGGTCCTCTGTCCGGTGATCGACCCGGCGGGATCGGTCGAGGACGCCCTCGCCCTGATCGACGGGCTCGCACCACAGTGATGGCAGGCCGCAACCGGCCCGCCCCGACGCACCGGGCGTCCGCACAGCCGCCCGGGTCCTGACGTGCCCCTGCCCAACTCAGCCGACGCCCACACCCCGGGGGGCCAAACGCGCCACGGCCGCACCACGGCGCCACGGCCTGTCGCCCCGGCCCCGCCCGGCCGGCTCCCAGCCGCCTCCACCGGAGGACTGCCCGGAAGGCTCGCTTCCAGATTGTGACGTGCCCCTGTCTAGTTCGTTCCCGTCCTGGTGTGGTGGGATGAGGCCTCACGGGGATGAACCGCTGACGGGGGTGTGTACTGGTGCGGAGTGGATGGCTGCGGGAGCTGGACGGGGACGCGGCGCGCCTGACGGCCGTGGGGCTGGTGCGGCTGGGGGCACAGGACTGGCTGAGTACGGAGGCCGGGGAACCGGCCTGGATGGGCGGACTGCGGGCGGCCTCGTTCGCCGACGCCTGGCTGGCGTTCGGCGACGGACCCGCGTCCGGACTGCGGGTGCCCGCGCCGGCGCTCCTGCGGGCCCTGGTGGCCCGGGCCGCGGAGCTGGTGCTGCGCTCCTGCCGGGAGGACGGGCCGGCGGCACTGGAATGGCTGGGGCAGCGCTCGGCGGAGGCTCGTGAACAGGCGCAGCGCGAGGGCGCCTCGCACCCGGCCGAGCCCTGTGCGCTGACCCTGGTGTGGCACGGCGTGCAGGCGCTGACCGCCGAGGACGGGCCGTGCCACGCCCGCCGGATCGAGGAGCGCGGCGAGGCGTACGTACGGGAGCGGCACCGCCGCCAGGACACCCTGGCGCTGGTGCTGTGCTGCACCCGGATCGCCGCGGCCGCGCTGGTGGAGCTGTGCGAGGGCGATCCGGAACGGGTCGGCGGGTGGCTGGAGCAGGACGCGGCGCGTTCCATGCCGCGCGACGGCCGGGTGCCGCTGTGGGTGCCGGGCAGGCCCGCTCTGCCGGCCGGCTGAGCGCGCCTGCCCTGGTGGGCCCGGCCCAGCCCGACCCAGCCCGACTCAGCGTGCCGGGCCGGGCCCACCAGGGCCGCGAACAGGCCGCTCGGGGCACCGATCGGGCCGCTCACTGCCCGAACGGGCCCGTCAGGCCGCGTCGAGCAGCCGGGCGACCTCCGTCATGGCCGGCCCCAGCGGCAGGTCGAGCCGGAGCGCGGCGAGTTCGTCGCCGCGCGTCGGCCCCTGGTTGACGATCGCGACCGGCAGCCGCGACCGGGCGGCGCGGCGCACGAAGCGCAGCCCGGACAGGACCGCCAGCGAGGAGCCGAGGACCACCAGCGAACTGGCCGCGTCGACCAGTTCGAAGCAGTGCTCGACCCGGGACACCGGGACGTTCTCGCCGAAGAAGACCACGTCGGGCTTGAGCACTCCGCCGCAGTCCGTGCAGGCGGCGACCCGGAAGCCGTCCACCACGGGCTGCGGCAGCTGCGCGTCGCCGTCGGGCCGCAGCTCCGCCCCGGTCGGCCGAAAGCCGTGGTTGAGCTCCTCCAGCCGCCGGTCCAGCTCGGCCCGGGTGCTGGTGCGGCGACAGTCGAGGCAGACCACCCGGCGGAGTCCGCCGTGCAGCTCGACGGCCTCCCGGGTGCCGGCCGCGTGGTGGAGACCGTCCACGTTCTGGGTGATGACCGCCGCGACGTGCCCGGCCCGGCGCAGCCGTTCCACCGCGTGGTGTCCGTCGTTGGGCCGGGCCCCGGCGATCGCGGGCCAGCCGCTGTGGCTGCGGGCCCAGTAGCGGCGCCGGGCGTCGGCGCTGCCGGTGAATTCCTGGTACGTCATCGGGGTGCCGCTGCGGCGGCGGCCGGTGGCGCCGCGGTAGTCGGGGATCCCGGACTCGGTGGACAGGCCCGCCCCGCTGAGCACCACCGTGCCACGCCGCTCCAGCAGCCCTGCCAGGGCTTCCAGCCCCTCCCCCGGTGGCACGGCGGCCCGTCCGCCCGGGTGTTCGAACGCGTCCATACCGTCGAGGTTAGACCGAGGACGGCCCCCGGCTCCCCGCCCGGCCGGAGGGATCCTCGACGGCGCCGGTGGCGAAGGCCGCGATCCGCTCCAGGGGCGGGTTCCAGCCCCGGGTGGTGTCCACGGCCAGGCAGGGGGCGTCCAGCGCGATCGGTGCGGCCGGGCGTCGGTCCGCGGCCGGAGTCCGGTCCGCGGCCGGGCGGCGGTTCACGGCCGGCGCGCCCAGGCGGAGATCATCGGGGCGGTGGCCAGGTCGAGCCGGCCGCCGGCGACGTTGGCCAGGTGGAGGTCGATCTCCTCGTCCGTCGCGAGCCCTTCCCGCACCAGCAGCCCGCGGATCTGCCGGACCGTCGCGTCCTCCAGGACCGCGCAGGCCGGCGAGGTGATCGGGAAGTAGGCGTCGGCCCGGACGTCGACGAGACCGGCCTCGCGCAGCGCCCGGGGCAGCGTCCGCCCGTACGCGAGGTCGGCGCCGCGCCCGGCCATCAGGGTGCGGAAGCCCGACCGCAGCCGGTTGGCGAGGCGCTCGTCGGGCCCGGACTCGTCCGGGCAGAGCAGCGGTTGGAGGGCCGGGTCGGCGTCCTCCAGGAGCAGCCGGCCGCCGGGGCGCAGCGCCTGGACCATCCGGCGCAGGGCCTCGGCACGGTCGGCGACGTGCACCAGGACCAGCCGGGCGTGCGGTTGTCCAGGAGGTAGCCGTGGTGGCTGTCGTGCTCAGCCATGCCGGAATTCTCGCAGGCGGCGGGGCCGCCGGGTGTTCCGGCCCCTCAGGGCCGCGGGGTCGGGTCGGTGAGCAGGCGTTCAACCCGCCTCCGGAGGCGGCGAGTTGGGGTTTATTGACGAAAAGTCAGCAAGTTCGTCCCATCGCCTTGACGGCGCACGGTCACGGCTGGACCGTAGGGAAACCGGAAACGCCGCGCGCTCCCCGGTCCCCACCGCTCGGGAGCCGCGAGAGGACGTCTTCTCGCCCCTCACCGAGGAAGAGGTTTTCCCATGCGCTTCAGCCGTCACCTCGCCGTCACCGCCGCCGCCGTCACCGCCGTCACCGTGTGCGCGGCCGGCGCACTGGCCGCCGCCCCCGCCTCCGCGTCGCCGCAGCCCCTCGCCGCCGGTCCGGTGCTCACCACCGGGAGCGCGGGCGGTACCGCCGTCGCCGTGGGCGACGCGCTCGCCGCGCCGCTCGCCACCGGCACCAAGGCCACCTTCTACTCGACCGCGACCAGCACCACCGGCGTCACCTGCGCCACGTCGCAGCTCTCGGCCTCGGTGCTGGGCAACCCGGCGGCGCCGGGCAGCGCGACCGCCTCGCTGACCGGGCTGACCTTCGGCTCGTGCACCGCCAACGTCACCGGGGTCACCTCGGTGCGCAGCCTGACGGTCGGCAACCTGCCGTACGGCGTCACCGTCTCCGACGCGCCCGGCCTGCCGGTCACCCTCACCGGCGGGTCCGCCGGGACGATCCAGGCCACCGCCGTCCTGGACACCTGGTTCGGCACCATCACCTGTTCCTACCAGCTGAGCGGCGCCTTCACCGGCAACGCCGACAACGCCGCGCACAGCCTGGCGTTCCGCACCGAGCACTTCGCCAAGAGCGGCGGCTCGACGCTCTGCCCGGCCGACGGCTACTTCTCCGCGACGTACGGCCCGGTGGCCGACACCAGCCAGGCGGGCGGCCCGGCGGTCTTCGTCAACTGACCGCCCCGCGGGACCACCGGGGTGGGCGGGGGGGGGCCCCCCCGCCCGCCCCCCCCCCCCCCCGCCCCGCCGCGCCAGCCCACGACCGCCGCCCCGCCACCCACCCCAAAGGCTCAAGACGGGTCAAGGCGGTGAGC
>NZ_JBHXEM010000013.1:27697-73652 GCF_042724755.1 Kitasatospora sp. NPDC127067
TTTTTCGAAACCCCCCCGCCCCGGGGCCCCCGGGGGGGGGGCGCCCCACCCCCCCCCCCCCCACCCCGGCTCCCGTCGTCCGGCCCGCGACCGGCCGGCCGCTCAGGCCCCCGGCGCCCGGTGCCGCCACCGCACCGGGTCCACGGCCTCCGCCGCGCCCGGTGCGCCCGCCGCACCCGGTGCGGTCCGGGCCGACGGCCGGTGGGCGGCGGTGGAGAGCACCAGCAGCTCGTTCCCCCCGGGCCGGTACTCGTAGGACACCTGCTCCACCCGGCTCGGGACGCCGAGTTCGGCCAGTTCCCCGCGCAGCCGGTCCAGGCCCTGGTAGCGGACTCCCGTGTCGTACACCACGAGCGGGAAGATCCGGACCTCCCGGCGCGCCACCCGGGCGAGTTCCAGCAGGGCCGCCCGGTGGAAGTCCTCGTCCAGCCGGTTGCCGTAGGAGAACAGCAGGTGCGAGCTGAGCACCAGGTCGAAGGAGTCGTCGGCGAAGGGGAGTTCGGGCAGCGAGCCGGCCACGTAGCGCTCGGGGCGGGCGGCGATGTCGGCGCGGAAGGTGCGGGCGTTGGCGGTCCACTGGCGGATCATGTCGTCCGCGTCGGCGTACCAGGACCGGTCCCAGCCCTCGGTCTCCTTCACCAGCAGCTCGCGTTTGAACGCGGTCTCCCGCTCCACCAGCAGGCCCAGTTCCTCACGGTGTTCGGCGTACTGGAGGTCGACGGCTACGGCGTCGACACCGCGCCGCCCGGCCTCGGCGACGAAGCTCGCCGCGCCGGCCGGGCAGTCCAGGATGCGCTGCTCCAGGTCCCGCTCCCCCAGCGCGAACATCGCCCGGTACTCCGCGAAGGAGCGTGCGCTGACCAGCACGGCTCAACCCCGTCCGACGAACGGCATGGTGGTCGGCAGCACCACCAGGGACTGGATGGTGGTGTCCGGCGGCTGCGAGGCCATCAGCACCAGCGCCTCGGTGAAGCGGTCCACCGGGATGGTCGCCTCGACGGCCATGGTCCGGTCGGCCTGCATCGCGGCCGGCTGCGGGCCGCCGTCCACCGGGGTGACGTTGCCGACGTCGATCTGCCCGCAGGAGATGCCGTACGGCCGGCCGTCCAGGGCGAGCACCTTGGTGAGACCGAGGACGGCGTGCTTGGCGGCGGTGTACGCGATCGAGTTGGGGCGCGGCACGTAGGCCGAGGGCGCGCCGTTGTTGATGATCCGTCCGCCCTGCGGGGACTGGGTGCTCATCACCCGGAAGGCCTCGCGGGCGCAGAGGAATCCGCCGGTGACGATGGTGTCCAGCACCCGGTTCCAGTCCTCGAACGGGGTCTCGGCGATCGGCCGGCGCGGGGCGGCGGCGCCCGCGTTGTTGAACAGCAGGTCCAGCCGGCCGTACCGGTCGAGGACGGTGTCGAAGAGCCGGGCTACCTCCTCCGGGCTGCGGATGTCGGTCGGGACGGGCAGCACCCGGTCGGCGGCCGGACCGGCCAGGGCCGCGGTCCCCTCCAGCGCGTCCTTGCGGCGCCCGGCGACGACCACGGTCCAGCCGGCCGCCAGCAGGGCCAGCGCCGAGGCCCGGCCCAGCCCGCTGCCCCCGCCGGTGACGATCGCCACCCGTCCGTGCGGTGCGGTCACCGCACCGCGATCTCCTCCGGTGGTCACGGCGCCCACTCCTCCCCCTCGTTCACCCAGACCCGCAGCATCCGCCGGGAGTACGGCCCGGGCTCGTCGACGAACGGCGAACGCCCGTGCAGCACCCGGCTGTTGCGGATGATCAGCAGGTCCCCGGCGGCCATCGGCAGCCCGAAGGCGATCTCCGGCCGGTAGAGCACCTCGTCCAGCACGCCGAGCGCCTCCCACTGATGGTCCGTCAGTTCCGGTCCGCCGCGGTCGGGCGAGGAACGGACGGTGCGGGTCTGGTAGTAGCAGCCGACCGTCCCGTCCTTGCGGTCGTACAGGATGGGGGTGACCACCACCTGCGGGCCGGCCCGGCCGCTGCGCTCGAAGGTCCACTCCTCGCGGAGCGTGGCCAGCGCGTCGGGCCGCTCCCGCTGGATCAGGTCGTGCACGTGCCGGGCGCTCGCCAGCTTGGTCAGCCCGCCGCCGTCGAAGGCGGGCCGCAGGCACAGCAGGACCAGCAGGTCGCAGGTGTCGCAGTGGAAGCCGAGTTCGGTGTTGCCGTCGCCGTCCTGGTCGTGCAGCACCGAGGTGAGGTCGCCGCGCCCGTTCTGCGGGACGATCCGGCCGAAGTCCCGCAGCAGGAAGGAGAGCACCTCGGTGATCTCCTGCTCCGGGCGGGCCGGGTCCACCAGGCCGCTCACATGGGTGATGCCGACCGAGTCGGCGGCGTTCCGGACGAACTCCCGCAGCCGGGCCCGCACCTCCCCGGCCGCGTCCCACCGCCCGGCCCGCGCGTCGGCCCAGAGCAGCCGCCGCTCCTGCTCCCCCAGCGGGAGCGACCAGAGCTCCCGCCGGGCGTCCAACTCCAGGCTGCTCCAGCCGATTTCGGTCACCGCATCCATGTCCTCTCCTCCCTACCGGCCGCCGGCCGCAACGGCCTTCGCCCACAACTCCAGGCCCTCGTCGATCTGTTCGGCCGTGACGACCAGCGCGGGGATCATCCGGACCACGTTGAGGTGGATCCCGCACAGCAACAGCAGCAGCCCGTGCTCGGCCGCGGCCTGCTGGGCGCGCCGGGCCGCCTCCGGGTCCGGCGTGCCGTCGGGACGGCAGAACTCGCTGGCGGCCATCAGCCCGAGCCCGCGGACGTCGGCGATCCCGGGCGTCCCGGCGGCCACCGCCCGCAGCCCGGCCAGCAGCCGGACGCCCTGCTCGGCCGCGTTCTCGACCAGCCGCTCCTCGCGCAGCACGTCCAGGGTCGCCAGCGCGGCGGCGCAGGCCACCGGGTTGCCGCCGTAGGTGCCGCCCTGCGAGCCCGGCCAGGCGCGCCCCATCAGCTCGGTGGACGCGGCGATCGCGGACAGCGGGAAGCCGCTGGCCAGCCCCTTGGCGGTGATCAGGACGTCGGGACGGACGCCGGCCCCGTCCGGGTGGGCGCTCTCGTGCTCGTGGGCCCAGAACCGGCCGGTACGGCCGAAGCCGGTCTGCACCTCGTCCACCACCAGCAGGATGCCGTGCCGGTCGGCCCGCTCGCGCAGCCCGGCCAGGAAGCCGGGCGGGGCCGGGACGTAGCCGCCCTCGCCGAGCACCGGCTCGACGAACACGGCGGCCGTCTCGGCGGGCGCGGAGACGGTGGCGAGCACCTCGTCCAGTCCGCGCAGGGCGTGCGCGACCGCCTCGTCCTCGGACAGGCCCAGCCGGAACGCGGCCGGGAAGGGCGCCACCGCGACCCCGGGCATCAGCGGGCCGATACCGGCCCGGAACCGGGTGCCGGCCGTGGTCAGCGAGGCCGCGCCCATGGTCCGACCGTGGAAGGAGCCCTCGAAGACGATCACGTTCTGCCGTCCGGTGGCGTGCCGGGCGAGCCGCAGCGCGGCCTCCACCGCCTCGGTGCCGGCGGTGGCGTAGAACAGCGAGTCCAGGCCGGGCGGCAGCACCTCGCCGAGCCGCTCGGTGAGCGTGAGGAGCTGGTCGTGCAGCACGGTGGTGTACTGCCCGTGGATCAGCCGGCCGGCCTGCTCCCGGACGGCCTCGACCACCTTCGGGTGACAGTGGCCGGTGCTGGTCACCCCCACTCCGGAGGTGAAGTCGAGGTAGCTGCGGCCTGCGGCGTCGTAGAGGTGGAGTCCTTCGCCGCGTACGGCGACGACCGGGGTGGCCTGCTTGAGCACCGGGGAGAGCTGGGACACGGGGCCTGCCTTCACGGGTTGGTCCTGCCTTCACGGATGTCGTCACGACGTCGGTCGCGACGTTCGTCACGGATGTCGTCACGGATGTCGTCACGGGTGGGTGGGATCGGGCCGGCGCCCGGCAGGTAGCCGGCCTCGGCGGCCCAGGTGAGCGCGGCCGACCACCACTGCGGGGTCGGCGCGGCGAAGCGCACGCCCAGCCGGTCGAGCACCGCGGTGGTGTACGCGCTGTCCACCAGCACCCGGCGTTCCTCCTGCGCCGCCCACGCGGCGGCCACCCGGACGGCCGTCGGGTGGCGGCGCTCGGCCCGGGCCAGGGCGGCCGCGAAGCCCTCCTCGTCGGTGAGCCGCACGGGGTGGCCGTGCCCGGCCAGCCACCGCACCAGCTCGTCGTGCGGGACGGCGTGCGGCGTCTCCACGTGGTACGCGCCGGGCGCGGCGTACGGGTCGAGGGCGATCGCGGCGATCCCGGCGGCCACCGTGTCCACGTACGAGAACGCGAAGGCGGTGTCCGGCCGGCTCGGCGCGGCGCCGGCCAGCAGGTAGCCGCGGATCAGCTGGTAGATCCGGTTGTCGCCGGCGTTGGCCTGGAACGCGCCGGTCCGGCTGTGCGCCGCGATGTGGCCGCTGCGGTGCAGGTGGGCGGTGTGCCCGCGGGCGGCCCAGGCCCGGACGGCCTGCTCGGCCCGGTACTTGGTCCGCTCGTACGGGGTGCGGAAGTACTGGCCGATCTCCAGGTCCGCCTCGCTGAAGCGGCGCGGCGGGCCGTCGACGCCGCCGGAGACGGCGAGCGTGGAGACGTGGTGGAGCCGGGCGTCCGGCGCGTTCTCCCCGAGCCAGTCGAGCAGCCGCCGCACCGCCGTGTGGTTGGTGCGCTCCAGCTCGTCGGGCGAGGCCACCAGCCGGACGTCCGCCGCCGCGTGCACCACCAGGTGGGCGCCCCGGGCGAGTTCCAGCCCGGCCGGGGAGAGGCCGAGGCCGTCCCGGTCGATGTCCCCGGCGAGCGCGCGGACGGGGCCGGCCGCCCCGGCACCGAGCCGCTTCAGCGCCTCGGCGTCGTCCGCGGCCCGCACCAGGCAGGTGACCTCGGCCCCGCGTCGGAGGAAGGCCTCCAGCAGGTGCCGCCCGAGGTAGCCGGTGGCGCCGGTGAGCAGCACCCGGGCGGGTTCGCCCACCCTCGCCCGGGCCGCCGGGGCGACGCCGGGGTGCAGCAGCTGGCCGGAGGTGGACAGCGGCGCCCGGACGACCGGTGCGGCCTCCGGGGCCCGCGCCTCGGCCGCCACCGCCCGGGCGAACCGCCCGGTGATCCGCTCGGCGGCGGAGTGCGGCAGGCCGGGCCGCCCGTACACCAGGTCGGCGACCAGCCGCTGCTCCACCACCCTTGCGGTGAGGCGCAGTTCGTACAGCGGGTCGCCCCCGGTACAGCGGGCCGTCCCGGCCTGTTCGGCGGCGACCGTCCAGTCCAGCGCGGGCTCCTCGGGCAGCCGGAAGGTGCCGAGGAAGTTGAAGCCGACGGCGGGACGCCCGCCGGGCGCGTCCATCGGCCGGACGGAGGCCTCGCGCAGCCGCCGCGCCACGGTGTCCGGGGCGGCCCCGGCGTCCAGAGCGACGTGCTTGACGGCGGTGAACCAGCCGACGGTGTCCAGGAATTCGCCCTCGTCGCCGACCGCGTCCCGGCCGTGGGTCTCGACCTCCACCGCGAGCCGGGGACGGCCGCTGTCGCCGGTGACGGCCCCGGCGAAGGCGGCCAGCAGCACGGCCTCCAGCCCGGACCCGGCGCCGTGCCGGGCGATCAGCCGGGCGGTGGCCGCCGGGTCGAGCGCCCAGCTGAGCGCACCGGGCTCCTGGACCTCTCCGACGGCGGCCTCCCCGACGACGGGCTCCCCGACCGCGGGCTCCCCGACCGCGACCTCCCCGACCGCGGGCTCCCCGGCCTCCCCGGCGACCGGCTCGACGGCGGGAGACGCGGCCGCCGCCCAGGCGTAGAAGTCCGCCGTCGGCGGCAGATCGGCCGGCTTCCGGTCGAGCACCGCCCGGTACGCGTGCGCCAGGTCGTCCAGCAGGATCCGCCAGGACAGCCCGTCGACCACCAGGTGGTGCGCGATCAGCGCGAGCCGGTCGTCGGTGCCGGGCGGACCGGTGAACAGGTGGGCGCGCAGCAGCCGGCCGGCCGCCGGGTCGAGGCTGCGGTGGAGTTCGGTGCAGACCCCGGCGACGGTGTCGGCGATCTCCCCGGCCGCACGTGGGATCCGGGAACAGGAGACCGGGTCGAGGCCGGCCACCTCCCGGAGCTCGCCGCAGCCGTCGGGGGTGACCGGGCGGCGCAGCGCCGGGTGCCGCTCCAGGACGGCCGCGACGGCCGCCGAGAGCGCCTCCGGGTCGACGGCGGTGCGGCAGCGCAGCAGCACGGACTGGTTCCAGTGCCGCGGCTCCCGCAGCGACCGCTGCCGGTACAACCAGCGCTGCGCCGGGGCGAGTCGGTAGCCGCCGGCGTCACCGCGCGGGGCGGGGACGGACGGCACGGCCGGGACGGCGACCGCCGCCAGGCCCTCGGCCGTCGGGTGCCGGTAGAAGTCCTCGTAGGCGACCCGCAGGCCGGAGCGCCGCAGGAAGGCGATGGTGCGCATGGCGAGGATGGAGTCCCCGCCGAGGGCGAGCACGTCGGCGCGCGGCCCGACCGCGGGCAGGCCGAGGGCGCCCGCCCAGAACCGGGCGATCTCCCCGGCCGGGCCGCTCCCGGCGGTGCCGCTGGACTCCGCCCGGGCCTCGACCAGTTCGGCCGCCAGCTCGGCCAGCCGCTGTCGGTCGAGCTTGCCGTTCGGCCCGACCGGGAACTGCGGCAGCACCAGGATCGGCTGCGGCACGGAGTAGCCGGGCAGCCGGTCCCGCAGGTACGCGCGCAGGTCCTCCAGCGTCTCCTCCCCCGCCGACCCCGCCGACCCCGCCGACTCCGTCGGCCCTGCTGTCCCCTTCGGCCCCTTCGGCCCCTCCGAGCCGCCGACGCCTCCCGACAGCCGGACGACGCCGATCAGTTGGTTGCCGAGTGCGGTCTCCCGCAGCAGCGCCGCCGAGCGGGCGACGCCGGGGTGGCCGTCCATCGCCCGCTCGACCTCGGCGAGGTCCACCCGGTAGCCGCGGACCTTCACCTGGCGGTCCACCCGGCCCAGGAAGACCAGGTCACCGTCCGCCCGCCGGCGGCACAGGTCCCCGGTGCGGTAGACGAGTTGGCCGTCGTGCCGGACGAAGCCGCGTGCGGTCTCGGCCGGCCGCCCGTAGTAGCCGGCGGTCACGCCCCGGCCCCCGATGAGCAGTTCGCCGACCGTGCCGTCCGGCACCGCCCGGCCGGCGCCGTCCACCACGGTCAGCAGCACCTCGCCGATCCCGGTGCCGATCGGTACGGTCGGCTCCTCGGCGGGCAGTTGGCCGGCGGAGGCGACGAGCAGGCAGGTGGCGCCGACGGTGGTCTCGGTCGGGCCGTAGTGGTTGGCCAGCCGCACGGTGGTGCCCCGGTCGAGCAGGGCGGCGGCCAGCGGACGGGGCAGCGGCTCGCCGCCGAGCAGCACGGTGTGCAGCGGCGGGGAGTCGGCCGGACGGCCCTCCAGCAGGGCGGTCAGGTGCGAGGGGGTGGTCTTCAGCACGTCCACCCGGGCCCGCCGCAGCGAGGCCCAGAAGGCCTCCGGGTCGCGCACCTCGCGGTCCGGCACGAGGTGCACCGAGCCGCCGGTGGCCAGGGCGAGCAGCCAGGCGGTGTGGCCGAGGTCGGCGGCCAGGGTGGTGACGTGCGCGGCGCACGGGGCGTCGGCCTCGGTGAGGCCGAGCCGCCCGGCCAGCGCCCGGGCGTAGTGCACGGCGTTGGCGTGGGTGACGGCCACCGCCTTGGGCTCGCCGCTGGACCCGGAGGTGAAGGAGAGGTAGGCGAGGTCCTCGCCCCGTACCTCGACGGTCGCCGACCGCGGCCCCGGCAGCGCCTCGACGGTCGGCGCCTCGGCGTCCTCGGCGCCCGGCGCCTCCGCGCGCTCGACGCCCGGCGTCCGCCCGGCCCCGACGTCCACCACCTCCCCGCCGAGCCCGCCCTCGGTGGCCAGCACCCGGGCCACCCGCACGGACGCCAGCCGCCGGGCCAGGTCGGCCGCCGACCAGTCCGGATCGGCCAGCACGGCCGCCGCGCCCGAGCGCAGCACCCCGTACAGCAGCACCAGCATCCGGGCGTCCCGGGGCCCGACCAGGGCGACCCGGTCGCCCCGGCCGGTGCCGGCGGCGGCCAGCCTGGCGGCGATCCGGCCGGCCGCGGCGTCGACCGTGCGGTAGTCGAAGCTGCGGACCCCGTCGCCCAGGGCGGGCCGGTCGGGGTGGGCCCGGGCGAGGTGCGCGAGCAGTTCGGGCAGCGAGCGGGCACCGCGGACGGGGTCGGCCGCGTGGCCGCGGGACGCGGAGCGGAGGTGCTGCGTCGCGGGGGTCACGCCGAATCGCCCCCCGTCCGGCCCGCCCGGGCCGGCCCGGCGACCACCCCCGGGTCGCCCACCAGGTACCCGTCGAGCAGCGCCCGCTCGGGCAGCCGGCCGGCCAACTCCCAAGCCAGCATGCGGTGCAGGCCGTCGAGGTGGATCAGCCCGGACCGGACCGCGAGGTCCCCGTAGTCGGAGTGGTCGACCGGCGCGGTGCTGAGGAAGACGGGCGTGAACGGTGCCCACCGCAGCAGCCGCAGCTTGGCCGCGCAGACCGGGTTGGCGACGGCCCAGGCGGCTCCGCCGGCGCGGACCCGCTCGGCCGCCTCGGCCACCGTCAGCCCGGAGCGCGGCACCGTTTCGAGTTCCCCGCCCTCACTGAGGTGCCAGGGCAGCACGACGCCCAGGACGTCCGCCCGGGCGAGCCGGATCCGCCACCAGCCGCCGGGGATGCGGTCGGCACGTTCGAGGTTCTCCTCGCCGTACATGTTGCTGTTCGCCTCGTGGGCCCGCTCCACCGGGTGGTCCCGCAGGTAGGCGTCGTGGACCTCGGGGAAGGCGACGGCGGTGACGATCTCCACGGCAGTGCTCCTCAGACGGTTCCGGTGTACTCGGTGCGGGCGTGTTCGCCGGCGGTGTACTCGGTGAAGTGCCGCTCGGCGAACAGCTCGGGCCACTGGCCGTCGGCCAGGTCCAGTTCGCGGGCCCGGGCGAGCATCTGCCGCCAATAGGGCTTCACCGGGCGCCAGCGCGCCCCCACCTGGCAGTAGGAGGCGTCGACGAAGTACCGGGGGTGGCCCGGTCCTTCGGGCGCCGGTCTGCGGGTGTGGAACAGCGCCGAGTTGAGCAGCACCGTCGAGCCGGGCGGCAGCCGGTCGAGGACCACCTCGCCGGGCAGCTCCGCGGTGCCGTGGTGGGCGAAGGCGGACTTGCCGACGGTGCGCAGGTGCGAGCCGGGCAGCACGGCCAGGCTGCCGACCCGCTCGTCCAGTCCGCCGAGGTAGTGCAGCGCGTGGACCATCAGCAGCGACGGGTCGGAGCGGTCGTTGGGCTCGCAGTCGTGGTGCCAGGCCTTGCCCGGGATCCCCGGGTCCTGACGGTCGCTGTGCAGGTGGTGGAAGACGAAGTCCGGCCCGAGCAGGCGGGTCAGGGTGCGCAGCAGCGGTGGGTGGGTGAGGAGTTCGCCGTGGGCGGGCAGTTCCAGTTCCAGCAGCGGGGGCGGTCCGTGGCGTAAGGGGTCGGCGCACGCGGCGATCGACCGGGCCCGCAGGCCCTCGTCCACCCACCGGTCGACCTCGGGGGCGAGCCGTTCGCGCAGCGCTTCCGGCAGCAGGCCGGGCAGGACCAGGTACCCGGACTCCAGGAACTGGCGGCGGTGCTCGGTGTCGAGGGCCTCACGCCCTCCGGAGTGCAGCGTCACCGAACCGATCCCCTCCTTCCGTCGGGCGGGCACACACAGGGTCGTGACGCCACAGGACGTGGCGCGGGCAGTGGAGGCACACGGTGTCGTCCAGACCTCGGGTGGCGGCGGTGCGTCCGTCACAGGCGTCTCGGCCGCCACAGCTGAATCGCGATCACCACGAAGAGGCATGCGTTGATCACGCAAAGTAGTCCGCCCCAGGAGTATGAACCTGTCATCGCGTCCACGACAAGGCCTATACCAGCTCGTGGACACCTTCCCGCCACCGTGCCGTTCAGCTCCGGCCACCAGTCGGCTCCCGTCCCACGGGGAACTCCGGGCCGTTCGCGCCCCGGTGATTCGCCGCCGTCACGGCGGATGCGGCACAGTGAGGTCATGAGCGACAGGAGTCACCCCGCCCCCGGACCGGTCAGGCGCCGCCCGGTCCAGCAGCGCAGCCTGGAGCGGTACGGCCGCATCCTGGACGCCTGCGCCGGGCTGCTGGACGAGGTCGGGGCGACCGCGCTCACCACCAAGGAAGTCGCCCAGCGCGCCCAGGTGCCGATCGGCACCCTCTACCAGTTCTTCGCCGGCAAGGAGGACCTGCTGGCCGCGCTCGCCACCCGCAACCTCGACCACTACCTCCAGCGCCTGGACGCCCGGCTGGCCGCCGCCGCGCCGGTCGGCCCCGCCCTCTTCACCGACCTGGCCGTGGAGGAGTTCGTGGCGATGAAGCGCGCGGTGCCGGGCTTCGGCCAGCTGGACTTCGGCCTGGCGGGCCCGGCCGTCCCCACCGGCGTCCAGGACGACCTGCACCTGCTGGACGCGGGCGTGGACAACAACACCGCCGTCGCGCTGCGGCTCCAGGCGCTCGGCGGCGAACTGTTCCGGACGGGCGACCCGTCGGCCACCACGCTGGCCCTGCGGGTGGCCCTGGAGGCCGCCGACGCGGTGCTCAAGCTGGCCTTCCGGGAGGCGCCCGACGGCGATCCGGCGCTGATCGCCGAGTGCAAGCGGTTGGTCCGCGGCTACCTCGCGCAACAGTCCTCCGCCCGCTGACGCAGGACCCCGCGCCCCTCGCGCGCCCCGTCCGCCCGAGGCGTTGCGCGCCCGCCGCACCCGCAGCACAGTGGATAGCGGGAACGGCCGTGGAGGCGGCCGGGCACACGACCCGAGGGAGCAGACCATGCAGGCAGCGGTAGGTGACCAGCTCCACATCCACAGCAGGTCGGTGGGCATGGTGGACCAGAAGGGCGAGATCGTCGAGGTGCGCGGCACCGACGGACAGCCGCCGTACATGGTCCGGTTCGAGGACGGCCACGAGGGTCTGATCTACCCGGGCCCCGACTGCAACATCGAGCGTCGCGAGGCGAACCTCTGACCGACACCCCCGTCACCCCGCCCCGCGCGAGGTGGTGAGGAGCGGTGTCCGCTCCCACGACCCCGCTGCCCGGGGCACTCGCCGGGCTCGCGCCACTGCTGGACCACTACGGGTACCTCGCGGTGGCGCTGCTCGTGCTGCTCGACAACTGCGGCATCCCGGTGCCCGGGCAGACCGTGCTGGTGCTGGCCTCGGTGTACGCCGGCGCCGGACACCTCGACTTCGCCGCCGTCCTGCTGGTCGCGACCGGCGCCGCCGCGCTCGGCAACAGCCTCGGCTACCTGATCGGCCGCACCGGCGGCCGCGCCTTCGTCCACCGCTGGGGCCGCTACGTGCTGCTCACCCCGGCCCGGATGGACCGCGCCGAGGACTTCTTCGCCCGGCACGGCGGCAAGGTGGTCACGGTCGCCCGCTTCGTGGACGGGCTGCGCCAGTACAACGGGATCATCGCCGGGACCACGGAGATGCCCTGGCGCCGGTTCCTGCCGTTCAACCTGCTGGGCGCGGTGCTGTGGACGGCGGTCTGGGGCACCTTCGGCTACCTCGCCGGGGCCAACATCGGCGCGGTGTACCGCACGGCGCTGCGCTACCAGGTCTGGTTCGCGGTCGGGCTGGGCGTGCTGGTCGCCGCCGTCCTGCTCCGGCAGGTGCTGCGCCACCGGCGCCGGCGCCGCACGGGCGCCGGCACCGGCATCGACACGGGCTCCGGCACAGGAACAGGAACAGGCACCGACACCGGCACCGGGCCCGAGTAGCCGCGGGTCAGCGCAGCGGGAACACCTCGAACGGCACCGCGAAGCGCGTCCCCAGCCGGCTGCCCGCGCCCCGGCCGAAGCCCTCCAGGAACTCCCGCGGCTCCGCCATCGCCCCGCCCAGCCCGGCCAGGTACGCCTTGTGCTCCTCCAGCGAGGCGACGCCCCGGTCGAAGTGCGCGGTGGTGTCCACCGCGTGCCCGGCGTCCGGCGAGGCCACCGCCCAGATCTGCCGCACGCCGTTCCACGGCTCGTGGCCCTCGGCCAGCAGCTCGCGGAACACCCAGCGGTTCCCGGCGTCCCGGACCCCGTCCAGGGTGGCCCGGCCGACCGCGATGTGGTCCGCCTGGTTGAGGAACTGCCCGCCGTAGGTGTCCCGGAAGTTGCTGGTGATCACGATGTCCGGCCGGTGCCTGCGCACCACCCGGGCGATGTCCCGGCGCAGCGGCAGCCCGTACTCCACGACCCCGTCCGGGTGTCCGAGGAACTCGACGGTGTCGACGCCGACCACGCGCGCCGAGGCGATCTGCTCGGCCTCGCGCAGCGGGCCGCACTCGGCCGGGTCCAGCGAGTCGATGCCCGCCTCGCCGCTGGTGACCATCGCATAGACGACCTTCTTGCCCTGCGAGGTCCAGCGGGCGACGGCCGCGGCCCCGCCGTACTCCATGTCGTCGGGGTGGGCGACGATCGCCAGCGCGGTCTGCCAGTCCTCGTCGACGGGCTCGAAGGGCTCGGGGGCCTGCTCGGTCATGCTGCTCGTTCCTCTCGGTGCGGCTCGCGGTCGTACGGACGCACCACAGTCGCACGGCCGTACCACCCGTGACTCTAGAAGACCGGCTTCCCCCACGCCCCGTCGGACACCGCCGACCCGTCGGACACTGCCGACCCGTCAGACACCGCCGCCCCCGGTCGGCTTGCCCCTGACGCAAGCGTCAGGGGTTAGCGTCCGGGCGTCCCGCGGCGGCACCGGCCGCCGCCCCCTCCTGCTCCGAGGAGCGCCGCCATGGCCCTGCCCACCACCGCCCGCGTCGTCCGGCTGACCTCCGCTCCGGCCGGGCTGCCGACCCCCGGGGACTTCACCGTCACGGAGGAGCCGCTGGCGGCGCCCGGCCCCGGGGACGTGCTCGTCCGCAACCGGGCCTTCCTGGTCTTCCCCGGCCTGCGCACGCTGATCGGCGGCGCGGGCTCCGGCCTGCCGGTGCCGCACATCGCCGTGGGGGACGCGCTGTTCGGACCGGCCCTCGGCGAGGTGCTGGCCGCACCGCAGGACGGACCGCTGCGCCCGGGCGACCTGGTCACCCACCCGCACGGCTGGCGGGACCACGCGCTCGCGCAGGCCGCGCAGTTCACCCCCGTCCCGTCGGACTTCCCGGACCCGCTCGCCCTGGTCTCCGCCGCCTCGGCCGGCTACGGCGGGCTGACCCGCTCCGCCGGGGTGCGCCCGGGCGACGTGGTGCTGGTGACCGGTGCGGCCGGCGCGGTCGGCACGGTGGCCGGGCAAATCGCCCGGCTGCTCGGCGCCGCCCGGGTGATCGGCACCACCCGCTCCCCCGCCAAGGCGCGGCGGCTGACCGCCGAACTCGGCTACGACGCGGTGCTGGTGCCCGGCGGGCGGCCGTTCGCCGAACAGCTGGCCGGGGCCGCGCCGGACGGCGTCGACGTCGTGCTGGACCTGGTCGGCGGCGAGCAGCTCACCGCCGCCGTCGACGCGGCCCGGCGCGGCGCACGGTTCGCCCTGGTCGGCGCGCTGGCCGGCCAGCTCGCTCCGGAGCGCCCGGGCGGCGACGGCCCGGTGGTGATCGACGGCTTCCGGGTCGTCACCCTCGGCCTGACCCTGCGCGGTTTCACGGTGCTCGACCACCCGGACCTGGAGGCCGAGTGGCGGGAGCGCCTGGCCGGCTGGCTGCGCGCCGGAGAGATCACCTTCCCCCGGACGTCGGTGGCGGGCATCTCCCGGGCCGCCGCGGCGTTGACCGGACTGTTCACCGGCGACACCTTCGGGACGACCGTCGTGGAACTCTGACGACCAGGGAGCGGGCATGCGGATCGGGGACGCGGCGGCAGCGGCGGGCACCACACCCAGGGCACTGCGCTTCTACGAACAGCGCGGCCTCCTCCCCCCGCCCGCCCGCTCCGCCTCCGGCCAGCGCGAGTACGGACCGGCCGAGGTCGCCCGGGTCCGGGTGATCCGCCAACTCCTCGCCATGGGGCTGACGGTGGAGGACCTGGCCGGCCGCGCCCACCGGCTCGACCTGCTCGCCCAGGACCCGCCGGTCCGCTGCTCCGAGACCCCCGGCCCCGACACCTTCGCCCCCGTCGTCCACGCCCGCCTGGCCACCCTGGACGCCGAGATCGCCCGCCTCACGGCCCTGCGCGGCAGGCTCGCCCACCACATCGCCACCGGCGGCTCGGACGTACCGGCCGGGCGCTGACGGGGCCCGGGCGGGTGTGCGGGAGGGTCAGCTCAGGTCGGCGGCGAGCAGAGGATCGGCGGGAGCGGCGGAGGTGTCCTGGCCGGGCCAGCGGATCCGGGTGGCGCAGAGGGAGACGACGGCCGCCGAGGCGGCGACGGCGGCCATGCCCCAGAGCAGGCTGGTGGCACCGGCGACGAAGCCGATCACGGCGGGGCCGGCCAGCAGGCCGGTGGTGCCCATGGCGGCGACCAGCGAGAGGGCGTCGGCGCCCTGCCTGGCGGCGGCGACGTAGACGCACGGGGTCACCGCGGCCACGCCGAGGCCGACGCAGGCGAAGCCGAGCAGGGTCGGGACCACGCCGCCGACCGCCAGGGCCAGGGCGAGTCCGAGGCCGGCCAGCAGGCTGCCGGTGCGCACGATCCGGCCGTCGCCGAAGCGGGTGCGCCAGCCGTCCGCGAAGATCCGGGCGCAGACCATCATCACCGAGACCACCGCGATGCCCATCGGGGCGAGCCCCGCGCCGGCGTGCACGTAGTCCTTGAGGTAGAGCGCCGACCAGTCGTTCATGGCGCCCTCGGTGACGGTGCCGAACATCATCGCCAGGCCCATCCAGAGGGTCGCGACGGTCGGCAGCACGAAGCCGCGGCGCCGCTTCCTCTCCTCCGGTTCGGCGGCTGAGGCCGGCCGGTCCGCCAGCAGCCCCGGCCGGGCCGCCACGACCAGCACCGCGAGCAGCGCGGCGGCCACCCCGAAGTGCACCGCCAGGGTGCCGGTGACGGAGGTGACGCCCGAGGCCAGCAGGGCGGCGAGCAGCGAACCGGCGCTGAAGGTGGCGTGCAGCCGGGACATCGTGGCCCGCTCGAAGCGGGCCTCCAGCGCGGCGCCCTGGGCGTTCATCGCGACGTTCAGGCAGCCGACCGCGACGCCGTCGAGGAACAGCACCAGCAGCATCACGGGGTAGTTCGGCACCACCGACAGGGCGAGCAGGATCACGCCGAGGGCGAGCGCGGACAGCACCGAGAGCAGGCGGGAGCCGAGCCGCCGGGTCAGCACCGCGACCAGGGGGAAGGACACCGCCGCGCCGATTCCGCAGGTCATCAGCAGCAGGCCGATCCGGGCCTCGCCCAGATCGAGCCGGGCCTTGAGCGCGGGCACCCGGGAGACCCAGGTCGCGTACTGGAATCCGAGGACGAAGAACAGGGCGCCGATGGCCACTTGGGACCGGCGGAAGTCGTCGCGAACGGGGGACATCGGTATCAGCCCACTTCGGCTCTGGAGTACGGCCCGCGGATCGCGGTGGAATGCGGCAGCGGCCGGACCGGCGCGGCGTCCAGCGGCATCGCCATGTAGACCGCCCGGGTGCCGTAGCTCTCGGGCAGGTCGATCTCGGGCCGGGCGCGGTAGCCCAGCGGGGTCCACAGCACGTGCGAACCGCGGACGGCGACCAGCGAGGCGCTCCGGTAGCCGGCCGTCCGGGCGGTGTGCTCCAGGTGCCGCAGCAGCCGCAGGGACAGGCCCCGGCCGCGCAGGTCCTCGGAGATCACCAGGTCGTGGGCGTGCATGTTGGTCGGCCGCTCGCCCGCGTCGGCCCCGTCCTCGCCGCGGCCGAGGTCCGGGCAGCGGAACAGCGGGTACGGCAGGGCGAGCAGGTAGCCGCCGAGGCCGCCCGGGTGCTCCAGCACGAAGCAGGTGTCCGGCGAGGCCCGGTGCCGGGAGCGCAGCGCCTCGCGGCCCTCGGACAGGCCGCTGGCGGCGTAGGCGCGCTCCTCCAGCGCGACCACGGCGTCCCAGTCCTCCTCCCGGAGCAGCCGGATGCGGTACTCGCTCATCTCTCTCCTCCCTCGCGGCGCCCGCCGATGCAGCTGTACGGCAGCGGCGCGAAGCCGTTGAACCCCTGGGTGGCGTAGGCGGTGGCGTACGCGCCGCAGGAGTGGATCCAGACCGGTTCGCCGGAGCCGATCGCGCGCGGGACGCGCACCAGGCCGCCCTCCTGGGCGTACGCGTCGTCGCTGTCGCAGGTCGGGCCGGCCACCACGGCGTTGACGAACTGACCGCCCGGGTGGGTGGGGAACTCCAGCCGGTACTGGAGCTGGTCCATCTCGTACAGGCCGTTGAACTTGCCGCAGCTGAGGTAGAGCCAGTCCTCCCGGGTGCCGTCGGGGCGGTGGCGGGAGGTGAGCCGGGAGACGTGCGCGCGGATCGCGCCGTGGTCGGCGACCAGGTGCCGCCCCGGCTCCAGCAGGAACTCCAGCGGCCCGGCGTTGACGGCGCTCAGCCGCTCCATGCCCTCGCGGATCACCGCGAACATCTTGTCCAGCGGCGGGTCGAGCGGGCGTCCGCCGCGGTCGAGGACGCCGAGGGCGGGCAGGCCGCCGCCGAGGTTGATCCGGGTCGGGGTGATGCCGCGCCAATTGAGCGCCTCCAGTACGGCGGCCAGCGACTCCACGGCGGCGCTCCAGGCCTCGGCGGTCATCTGTTGGGAGCCGACGTGCACCGACAGTCCGGACGGCACGAGCCCGGCGGTGCGGGCGGCGTCGAGCACCCGCAGCGCGTCCTCGGGCGAGCAGCCGAACTTGTGACTCAGGCCCCACAGCGCGCCCTCGCCGGTGGTCGCGATGCGGCAGAACACCCTTGCGCCGGGAGCGTGTTCGGCGATCGCCGCGACGTCCTCCAGGCTGTCGGTGGCGAAGTCCCGCACGCCCAACCGGTGGGCCTCGGCGATGTTGCGGTCGGACTTGACGGTGTTGCCGTAGTGGACCAGTTCGGGCGGCACGCCGGTGCGCAGCGCCTGGGCGATCTCCTGCGGGCTCGCCGCGTCGAAGCCCGAACCGAGGGCGGCGAGGTGGTCCAGCACCTCGTCCACCGGGCAGGCCTTCATCGCGAAGCGGACGGCCACGCCGGGCAGTTCGGCGCAGAGCGCGGCGTACTGGCGGCCGATGCCGTCGAGGTCGTAGATGATCCGGTCGTCGGTGGCGGCGGCGAGTGCGGCGCGCAGCGCGGTGCGGTCGTGCTCGTCGGCGCGGCGCGTCTCGGTGTGCACCGCGGAGACGGCCGGGGCGCGGTGGGCGGGCGGGTGGGCGGCGCTGTGGCCGCCGGCGCGGCCGCCGGGGTGGCCGGCGGCAAGGCTGGCGGCGTGGCCGGTGGCATGGCTGGTGGTCTGGCGTATCACGTGGAGTTCCCCGTCCGGCTAGCGTGGCCGCCGGTCGACGGGGGTGGCCCTGCTCGCCCGCACCAGCGGGCCCCACGCGTCGATCAGCGCTGCGAAGTCCTCGATGTCCGTCTGCGCCTCGTCGAGCAGGCGTGCCCGCAGGGGCGCCAGGTGGTCCGCGAACTCGGCGTACTTTCCGCCGAGGCGTCGGTAGCAGCGGTCGAGTTCGGCGAGCCTGCGGTGGTTCTCCGCGCGGTCCGTCGCGGCGCTGCGACGGGCGGATTCGGCGATCGGTTCGGGGCGGACGCGGTGCTGTTCGTCCAGCAGGGCGCCGCCGGCCGCCTCCATCTCGGAGTAGACCGGGTAGAGGTAGAGCATGGAGAGCAGGAACTTGGCGTAGCGCAGCTGGTAGGCGGTGAAGCCGGGGCCGGTGCGCCGTTCCGGGGTGTGGTAGTTGACGATGTGGCGGTTGTGGGTGACGCCCGGCAGGGTCGCGTCGCGCACCAGGTGGTGCAGGAAGTAGTCGCTGCCGATGGTGTCGGTGGCGGGCGGCAGCGGCACCCGTTCGTAGACCTCGTGGTGGAGGCCGATGTTGCACATGTCGATGTGCCAGATGTCGGGCAGGTCGAGCACCGCCCGGTCGGCGGTGAAGGGCTCGGTGCCGCCTCCGGTGAAGGACTCGGCGACGAGTTCGCGCTTCTCCTCCTCGCTCGCGCCGGTGGGCGCCCAGAGCGCGACCACGTCGTGGTGGACCTCGGGGTCGAGTTCACGGATCTCGCCGACGTCGACGGAGAGTTCACCGACGAAGGAGGCGCCGACCAGTGCGACCGGCTTGTCCGCGTGCGCCGCGTCGAGGGTGTACTCGGTGACGGCGGCGGCCGCGTCGGCGGCCTTCAGCCCGAGCGTGGCCAGCTCGTGCTCGATCGGGAACACCGGTTCGCCGTCGAGCAGTTGGTAGCGGCTGTCGGAGTCCCGGCGGTGCACCGACTCGCAGCCGAGCGCGGCGGCCAGCAGGAACGCCCGGTTGGTGCAGGCGCCGTAGGAGACGGCGTCGGGCAGCATCAGGCGCAGCAGCCGGTCCGGGTCGACCGCTCCGGAGCGGTCGATCACCTCGCGCAGGAAGGCGCGCTGGGCGTCCTCGTCCAGGTGGTGGACGACCACGCCGTCGACGGCCGGCAGGCCGGCGAGGGCCCCGGCGTGCCGGGCACGGTCCGCGGGCTCGGCGGAGTCCAGCACCAGCAGGTGCACCCGGACGCCGAACCGCCGTACGGCGTGGGCGGCTTCGGCGCCGATCGCGGTGATGGTGTCCGCGCACGCGCGGTTGGTGGGCAGGGTCAGGCAGACGTCGCGCATTCCCGCTCCCCCGTGTCCCCGCATTCGTCGAACGGCTTGCCGCTCCAGGAGCGCAGGCCGAGCAACTTCTCCCCCAGCTCGTTGAGTTCGGCGGTTCCGTAGCGCTGCGCCTCGGGCCGGTCGGCGTCGCCGACCAGCGTGCGGTTCCAGTCCGGCGTGCCGAGCGTGCGCCAGGACTCCACCCGGGAGCGGCGCAGCTTCTCGGACTCCTCCAGCGCGGGCATCATCGACAGGTACTGCACCGCGCGCACACCGCCCGCGGAGGTGTTGGGCGCCACCCCGTGGGCGAGCAGGCCGTTCCAGATCAGCAGGTCACCGGCCTCCAACTCGGGCCGTACGACCGGGAACTCGGCGCGGTCGACGTCCGGGCGGATCGGGTCGCGGTCGGCCGGCTGGGCGGCCCGCCACTCGTCGAAGCGGCGGAACAGCTCCGGGTCGCACTGGAAGCCGCCGTGGTCGGGGGCGGTGTCGTTGAGCGCGATGATGCCCTGGACGCGCTGCGGCAGCATGTCCCGGGTGGTGTCGACGTCCCAGTGCAGCTCGATGTCGAAGCCGCGGTCGGTGGGCTCGATCAGCGCGCGGTCGCGGTTGCGGACGTTCGGCGGGTTGAGGTTGAGCCGGTCGAGGGTGACCCAGAGCTCCTCGCAGTCCCACACGTCCACGAAGGCGTCGTAGACGCGCTGCGACTGGCGGCTGTCCCAGATGAGCTGGTGGTGGTAGGCCTCGACGAAGCCGTAGACGTGCAGGTGCCGGTCGAGTTCGTCGCGGTACTCGCGCTCGCGGTACCAGTCCTCGGGGCGGTCCGGCGACAGGCCCTGGAACTCCCAGGCGAAGTCGAGCAGTCGGCGCGCGGCCCCGGCCGGGATCGCCTGCTTCACCACCACGTAGCCGTAGGTCCGCCAGAACGCGTGGTCCTCCTCCGAGAGCACCCGCAGCGGGTGCTTCTTGCGGACCTCGCGCAGCGCGGTCGGGGCGAGGTAGCTCTCGGTGTCGGCACTGAAGTAGGGGCGCTGCGACGCGGCCCGGTACAGGTATTCCCCGTCGGGTCCGTCGGGGTGTTCGGCAGGGCTCGGCATGGGCAGTCACTCCATGGTTCGTAGTCGACGCAGCGCTTCCTCGCGGGCTCGATGCGGGCACGGCGAGTCGACGGCCGGCCACCGGCCGCAACAGGAATTCGAGTGCGGCCCGGAGGGCCGTCCGCATACGGTCCTTCTCGCCCCGGCCCGCGGGCGCGGAACAGCGCCACGTCAGGGGGCCAACTCTCCCGCCCGGCAAGGCACCTCACCCCGCATCAGCCTTTGCCGAACCGCGCTCCCCATACGTTGGACTAGACCAACTAATGGTGTCAACCCTTTCCTGCGGGTTACCGATTGGGAAATCAACGCAGCTCACGACGCCTCTCGGGGTTCGCTTTATGTTTCGGAGACTGACATAAGAGCGGGTATGTTTCTGGAATTGACATATTCGCGCGCACAGTGAACCGGTCGGGCCGGCCGTACGTTGGGCTCATGGCACCCGCGCTGACGGCTCCCCCGTGGCTGACCGAGGGTCTGCGGCCCCGGGCCGCGCCCGTCCCCTGGGCCGCGGTCGCCCGCGCGTCCGTCGCCCTCTCCGCCCCGCTCGCGGTGGGAACCGCCACCGGACGGCCCGCCTACGGCGCGCTGGTGTCGATGGGCGCGCTGTCCGGAGTCATCGGGGACACCGCCGACGCGTACCGGATGCGGGTCTACAACATCGCCGTGCCCCAGCTGTTCGGCGCCCTGGGGATGCTGCTCGGCACCCTGGTGTTCGGCGCCGGCTGGACGGCCGTCGCGACGGTGACCGTCGTCGCGCTGGTCTCCGGCATGATCTCCTCGATCGGCGCCGTCGCCTCCGTCTCCGGGCTGCTCCTGCTGCTCAACGCGGTCGTCGGGGCGGGGCTGCCACTGCCCTCCCCCTGGTGGCTGCCGCCCGCCCTGCTGCTGCTCGGCGGCCTGGTGGTGCTCGCCCTGACCCTGCTCGCCTGGCCGCTGCGCGTGGGCGTCCCCGAACGGGCGGTGGTGGCCGGCACCTACCGGGCGGTCGCCGACCTGTTGGAGGCGGCCGGCACTCCGGAGTACGACGGACGCCGCCGCGAACTCACCCGGTCGCTCAACCAGTCCTACGACCTGCTGCTCGCCCGCCGGGCCCGCCGGCACGGCCGCTCACCCACCCTGGTACGGCTGCTCGCCCAGCTCAACGCGGTGATCCCGGTGGTCGAGGCGGCCTCGGCGGCCCAGCTGCGCCCGCCCGAGTTCGGCCCGCTGGCCGCCGGCTACCCGGCCGCCGTGCGCGCACTGGCCGACGCCGTCGAGCAGAACCGCACCGGCCCGCCCCCGCCGCTCGGCCTGCCGGTCCCGGCCGGCCCGTCCACCCGCGCGCTGGTCCAGGCGATCGGGCACGCCGCCGTCGTCGTGCACGAGGCCGCACCCGACCCGTACGCCACCGGCGACCGGCTGGGCCGCCCCGCCGGGATCGAGGTCCGGGCCCGGCGGGCGACCAGGGCACTGCTGCTGTCCGGCGCGTCCTGGCGGTACGGGCTGCGACTGGCACTGTGCATCGGGCTGGCACAGGTGCTGGTCTCGGTGATCGCGGTGCCCCGCTCGTACTGGGTGACGCTGACCGTGACCTTCGTGATGAAGCCCGACTTCGGCTCGGTGTTCTCCCGCGCGGTGCTGCGCGCGCTCGGCACCGCCGCCGGGCTGCTGATCGCCGTCCCGGTCCTGGCCGAGGTGCCGCACGGCTGGTGGGACGTCCCGGTGACGGCGGCACTGGCGGCCCTGATCCCGGCCCTGTCCGCCAAGGGGTACGCCTTCCAGACCGCGGCCATCACCCCGGTGATCCTGCTGCTCTCCGACCTGCTCAACCACCAGGGCTTCCACCTGGTGCCGCCCCGGCTCTACGACTCGCTGATCGGCTGCGGCATCGCGCTGCTGGTCGGCTACCTGCTGTGGCCGGACTCCTGGCACACCCGGATCGGCGACCGGCTCGCCGACGCCGTCCAGGACACCGCCTCGTACGTGTCGCTGGCCCTCGCCACCGCGCCCGGACGGGACGAACCGGCCCGCGCCCGCTACCGGCGCCGCCTCTACCGGGACCTGTCCACCGTGCGCAGCGAGTTCCAGCGGGCGCTCACCGAGCCGCCGCCGGTCGGCACCCGGGCGGAGGCCTGTTGGCCGGTGGTGATCGCGGTCGAGCGGATCGTGGACACCACCACCGCCACCCGGGTGCGGATCGAGCACGGCGCTCCGGTGCCGACCGCCGCCGAGGTCGCCACCGTCACCCGGGAGCTGACCGGCCTGGCCGAGGCGCTGCGCACCGGTGGGCCGCCGCCGGGGGCGGAGCCGGACGCGCTGGCGCCGGACTGCGCGCTGGCCCGGCTCCACCACGAGGTGCGCGCCGCCCGGTCGGTGGTCGCGCCGATGCCCCGAACCCCCGCGCCGGCGCCCTGAGCGCGGCCGGTCCCGGAGCCGCAGCGTCCGGTCCCGGAGCCGCAGCATCCGGTCCCGGCCCCTCGGCGTTCGATCCCGACCCGCGGGTTCGGTCCCGGGTCCGCCGGGTGCGCCCCGCCCGCCGGTTTCAGTCCTGGATCCGCCGCCAGGGCCGGTCCGCCTCCAGCGCGAAGGCCAGCTCCAGCAGCAGCCGCTCCTGCCCGTGCGCCGCCGACAGGTGCACCCCGACCGGGAGCCCGCCGGGCTCGGAGCCCGCCGGCAGCGCGATGCCCGGGCCGCCGGTCACGTTGTTGACCGGGGTGAAGGCGACGTAGCGCATCAGCCGGTCCATCAGCTCGTCGAAGTCCACGTTCGGGCTCAGGTAGCCGATCGGCGGGGCGGTGTGGGCGAGCACCGGGGAGAGGATCACGTCGTGGTCGCGGAAGATCCGCGCGTACACGCCCTCGGCCCGGCGCAGCCGCCGCAGCACTCCGGGGGTCTGCGGGAACTCCGCCTGGAACCGGCGGCGCAGTCCGGTGGTCAGGCCGTCCAGCTTCCCGGCCCGGAAGCTCGGGTCGATCAGCAGCCGGCCGGTGGCGGCGATGGCCCAGGCGATGTAGCCCCAGTAGCTGACGAAGTCGCGGGAGAACTCCTCGCCGAAGGGCAGTGCGGTCGGCTCGACCAGGTGGCCCATCGCCTCCAGCCGGGCGGCGGTCTCCTCGACCACCTGCCGGGTCGGCCCGTCGGTCTTGGCGATCGGCGAGTCCACCACCAGGCCGATCCGCAGCCGCCGGTCGCCCGGCCCCTCGACCAGGCCGAGCGGGGGCAGCCCGGGGTTGCCGCGGTGCCGCTCGGCGGCGGCGAAGAAGGCGGCGGTGTCGCGCACCGAGCGGGTCAGCACGCCGTCGGTGACCAGGTCGATCGGCAGTTTGCCGCTCTGGGCATTGGTGACCAGTCGGCCCCGGGTGGGCTTGAGCCCGACCAGCCCGCAGCAGGCCGCCGGGATGCGGATCGAGCCGCCGCCGTCGTTGGCGTGCGCGATCGGCACCACGCCGGCGGCCACCAGGGCCGCCGAGCCGCCCGAGGACGCGCCGGGCGAGTGCGAGGGCTTCCAGGGGTTGCGCACCGGCTGGGCGGTGGCGAACTCGGTGGAGGCGTTGAGGCCGAACTCGGGCAGTCTGGTCTTGCCGAGGACGGCCAGGCCGGTGGAGAGGAACTGGTCGGTGAAGCGCGCGTTGCGGCGGGCCGGGCGGGCGCGGTAGGCCTCGCTGCCCATCGCGGTCGGCAGGCCGCGCAGGTCCACGTTGTCCTTGAGGTAGGTCGGTACGCCCCAGAGCGGACCGCCGATCCCCTCCCGGCTGATCCGCGGTTTGTCGTACGAAGCATGGGCGACGGGCAGCAGCGTGCCGTCCACCCGCGCGGCCCGGTCGGCGGCCGCGCCGACCAGTTCCCTCGGGTTGACCGCGCCGGCCCGGACCAGCGCGGCGAGCGCCACCGCGTCGTGGGCGCCCAGGGCGTCGTCGGCGAACGCGTGGACCCGCTCGTCGGTCATCCGAACTCCCCACTCCCTGCCGGACGTTCCACCGTCCGGCGATCGCACCGGTTGGTCGTACCTGCCCGGTTCTACTGACCGGTAATCTCGCAGGGCTTCGAGTGTAGGCACGACCGGCGGCCGTCGCCCGACCGGGGTCGGCCCTAACGGGTAAACGCTCCATCAAATCTTCGAGGGCGCACGACCGTTCGGCCCGCGCCCCCGCGTTCACCCCGTCCGCCCGTCCACGATCGTTTCGCCGCACGCCGCCGGGAAAGATCACGTTCGCGATTCGTCCCGGTCCTCCCGCCCCAACCAAGGTGACGCCCGTGCCGACCCCCTTCTTCCCGACCGCCCGGTTCACCGCGGCCACCGCCCCCGGCGGCCTCCCGCTGCTCGGCCACGCCCCCGCCCTCCTCCACCGCCCGCACGAGTTCGTCGCCGGCCTGCCCGCCCACGGCGACCTCGTCCGGCTGCGGCTCGGCCCGCTCCACGCGTACGTGGTCTGCCACCCCGAGCTGGTCCGCCGGCTGCTCGCCGACGACCGCACCTTCGACAAGGGCGGGCCCCTCCTCGACAAGGCCCGGGAGGTCCTCGGCAACGGCCTCGCCACCTGCCCCGCCGCCGCCCACCGGCGCCAGCGCCGCATGCTGCAGCCCGCGTTCCACCGCGACCGGCTGCCCGGCTACGCCGCGCTGATGGCCGAGGAGATCGGCGGCGCCACCGCCCGCTGGCGCGACGGCGACGTGATCGACGTCCCCACCGCGATGCACCGCCTCTCCACCGCCGTCACCGCCCGCTGCCTGTTCGCCGCGCACGAGCGGGCCGGCACCCTGCCGGTGCGCCGCTCCATCGACGCCGTCACCCGCGGCGTCGGCCGTCGGGTGATGCTGCCGCTGCCCGGCGCCGACCGCCTCCCCACCCCCGGCAACCGCCGCTTCCGCCGCGCCCGGCAGGACCTGCGGGAGATCACCCGGCGGCTGATCGCCGACCACCGCGCCGCCGGCACCGACCGGCACGACCTGCTCTCCACGCTGCTCGACGCGACGGACGAGGACGGCCGGGGCCTGACCGACGCCGAGGTCCACGAGCAGGTGGCCACCTTCCTGCTGGCCGGCACGGAGACCACCGCCGCCACCCTCTCCTGGGCCTGGACGCTGCTCGCCGCCAACCCGGCCGTCCGGATGCGGCTGCACGCCGAACTCGACACCGTCCTGGACGGCCGGCCCGCCCGCCACGAGGACCTGCCCGCCCTGCCGCTCACCGCCCGGATCGTCAGCGAGACCCTGCGGCTCTACCCGCCGCCCTGGATCCTCAGCCGCACCGCCACCGCCGACACCGAGCTCGGCGGCCACCGCATCCGGGCCGGCGCCACCCTGCTCTACAGCCCCTACCTGCTGCACCGCCGGGCCGACCTCTTCCCCCGCCCCGACCGCTTCGACCCCGACCGCTGGCTCACCACCGCCCGCCCCGCACCCGGCACCTACGCGCCCTTCGGCCTCGGCGCCCGCCGCTGCATCGGCGACGTCTTCGGCACCACCGAGGCCGTCCTCGCCATCGCCACCATCGCCGCCCGCTGGACCATCGCCCCCACCCCCGGCCGGCCCGTCCGCCCCACCCGCGGCTCCTCCCTCGCGCCCCGGCCCTTCACCGCGACACTCACCCGCCGGGTCCGCTGACCGGACGGCGACCGGGCTCCGACGCCGTCCGCGCCGGGTCCGCCGACCGGATCCCGGCCCGGCTTCGGTACTGTCCCGGCGTGGCCGGCCGCACGGGCGCCGGCCGGAACCACGCCGCTCGACCGGGACGCCACCAGACCATGAACGCTCGAACCCCCTCGGGGCTCCTGACCGGGCTGCTGCGCGCCGCCCGGACGTACCCGCGCCGCTCGCCGCTGACCTTCGGCTACGTCGTCCTGCTCCTGCTCGGGCACGTCTGGGTCGAGAACCTGCTCGCCGCGGACCGCGCGGACGCGCTGCGCGACCACATCAGCACCAACCTCGACAACCTGCACGACCACCCGGTCGGCGCCCTGCTCGGCAGCGCACTGCTCTTCGACGGCACCCTCACCGAGATCCTCTCCACCGGCTTCGGCAGCACCCTGATCACGCTGGGCCTCGGCGTCTGCTGCTGCCTCGCCTGGACCGAGCGCCGCTTCGGCGGCCTGCGCGCCGCCGCCGTGTTCCTCGGCGGGCACATCGGCGCCACCCTGATCACCGCCGCGGTGATCCTGCTCGCCCTGCGCCACGGCTGGTACCCGGAGAGCGTCCGCGGGGCCTCGGACTACGGCATCAGCTACGGCGCCCAGACCGTCCTCGCCCTCGCCACCCTCGCCGTGCCCCGTTGGGCCCGGCTGCCCTGGGCCGCCTTCGTCGTCGCCTGGCCGCTCTCCGGCGGCGACTGGCCCGGCCCCCTCCCGGGCTTCACCACCGTCGGGCACCTCCTCGCCGCCGCCCTCGGCTTCGCCCTGGCCGCCGCCGTGGCCCTCGGCGCCTCGCGCCGCCGGCGTGCCGGGGCCGAGCGGCCGGCAGACGTCCACCCGTGACCGGCCCCCCGGCTCTCCAGGGCCTCCCGGCTTCCAGGGCCCGTCGGGGCCGGGGGCCTGTCGGTTCCAAGGCCTGTCGGCTCCAAGGCCTGTCGGTTCCAAGGCCTGTCGGTTCCAGCGCCTGTCGGTTCCAGCGCCTGTCGGGGCGGGGGCCGGAGGCCCGGGCGGCGGTCAGCCGGGCGGACGCCGGTCGCCGGCGATGGCGGTGAGCAGCCGCTCGATCTCCTCCAGCCGGCGCCGCAGGTCCTCGACGTCGCTCCGGGTGGCGCTCTGCTCGCCCGCCTTGAGGGAGACCAGCAGCTGTCCGTCCGGCTCCAGCCGGGCCCGGGCGACGTCGCCGACCTTGTCGCCGTTCTGGATCCGGATGGCGTGCTCCAGCTCGGACGGGCGCAGCGCCAGGCTGTGCAGCGCGCCGGCGACCAGCTTGCCGTCCTTCACCACGGTGGTGGGCCGGCCCTCCAGGATCCGGGCGGCCCTCGGATCGCGCGCGAGCCAGCGGGTGACGGCGGCGTTCACCGCGATCAGGGTCACCGCCCCGATCGCGCCGCCGAGCAGGCTGTTGTCATTGCCGATGATGGCGTTCTGCACCACGTTGGAAAGCAGGAAGACGACCACCATGTCGAAGGTGTTCAGCCCCGCCAGCCCGCGCTTCCCGGCGAGCCGGAACAGCACCAGGATCAGCACGTAGACGGCGATCGTGCGGAGGACCTTCTCCACGATCGGAATCTGGACGGCCATCAGGTCGTGCCACACTGCCCCGCTCCTCCCGCCTCGACCGCTGCGAACGGGGCAGACGCTACGCCACGGTCACCGCTTGGGCCTGCCGCGCCGGGCCGCCGCGCCCCGCCCGCCGGCCTTGGCTCCCCCGGCCTTCGGCGCCCCGGCCCGCTGCCCGCCGGACTTCTGCCCGCCCGCCTTCTGCGCACCGCTCTTCTGCCCGCCGGCCCGCTGCGGCTGCGGCTTGCCCCGGCCCGCCGCCGCCTTCTTCGGCTGCGCCTCCGGAGCCGCCTGCCCGGCCCCGCGGCCGCGCGAGCTGTTGACCGTACGGCCGCGGACGATCCCGATGAACTCCTCCACCAGGTCCGTCGTCCGCTCCTGCGGCCAGGACAGCGCCACCTGGGACTGCGGCACGTCCGCCACCGGCCGGAAGGTGAGGTCCCGGCGGTGGTGCAGCCGGGCCAGGGACTGCGGCACCAGGAGCACGCCGACGTTCGCCGCGACCAGCTCGACCGCGTCCGCGGTGCTGTCCGGACGGGCGACGGCGGGGCGCCCGGGCAGGGTGTCGGCGGTGAGGCCCAGGGTGTCGTCGAGCGGGTGGAAGACCACCTCATCGGCCAGGTCCGCCACCGAGGCCTCCTCGGCGGCGGCGAGCCAGTGGTCCTTGGGGAAGACCACGACGGTGGTCTCGGTGTAGAGCGGGATCGCGCTCAGCACGTCCTTGTCGACCGGCAGCCGGACCAGCCCGGCGTCCGCGCCGCCCTCGCGGAGGGTCCGCTCGGCGTCGCCGGACGCGACCGCGAGGAGGTCCAGCGGCACGTCCGGGAGCCGCTCCTCCCAGACCCGGACCCATTTGCCGGGGGTCACGCCCGGGACGTACACGAGCCGGAAGGTCGGGTTCACCTGCATGTCTGTCACAGGGCAAGGCTACCGACCGTGACCGGGAGCGCCCGCGCACTCCCTTACCCTTGTCACCATGACATCGCTCAAGCAGAAGACCAGCCAGACCATGAAGCCGGCCACGGCGGCCAAGAAGCTGGGGATCTACCTCGACGCCGCGCCGACCGACTTCCAGGAGGGCGTGGTCTCCCGCGAGGAGCTGAACGCGCTGCAGGCCGAGCCGCCGCAGTGGCTCCAGGACCTGCGCAAGAACGGCCCGCACCCCCGCCCGGTGGTCGCCGCCCGGCTCGGCATCTCGATCTCCGGCCTGGCCCGGGGCGGCGTGACCGAGGCGCTGACCACCGAGCAGATCGAGGCCCTCCGGGCCGAGAACCCGCTCTGGCTCCAGCACGAACGCGCCAACCAGGTGGACCTCCGCAAGGAGACCGCCCGGATCAAGGAGAAGCACGAGAAGGAGGCCGCCGCGGCCGCCGCCAAGGCCGCCAAGGAGGCGAAGGCCGCCCAGGCCCGCTGACCCGCCCTCCCCGGGCCCGGCACGACGGCGCTCCGGCGCCGGCTGCCGGGCCCGTTCTCGTCGGGCGCCGCTCGTCGGGCCCGTGCTCGCCGGGCGCCGCTCGTCGGGTCCCTAGATGCGGACGGTCCGCAGGACGGAGTCCCCGCCCTTGAGCCCGGCCAGGTAGAGGGTGCGGCCGTCCGCGCCGAGCTGGACCTGGACGACGGAGTCCAGGCCGAAGCCGGTGACGGTCTCGCCGGGAACGGCCGCGCCGGTCGCGGGGTCGTACGACAGCAGTGCGGCCTGCGGGGTCCTCGCGCCGGTGAACACGTGGACCCGGCCGGAGTCCGGGCTCGTCCCGAGCAGCCGGGGGCCGTCGGCGAAGGCCCCGAGGCCGAAGGCGGACCGGAAGGTGTTCGTCTCCGGGTCCAGGATGTCGGCGGTGACGGTGCCGTAGTCGCGGTAGCCGCTCGCGTAGACGGTGCGGCCGTCGGCGGCGAGCACGATCTCCTCGGCGGAGCCGAAGTCCGCCACCGGGTCGACGACCTCCGGGGCGGCGCCCTCGACGTCCAGGTGGTAGAGGTTGTCCGCGGTGCCGACCCAGGCGTCGGTGGCGTCGGGGCCGAGCAGCACCCGGCCGACGGTGTAGCCGGTGAGGGTCACGCCGCCGGTGAAGGTCCGGGTGGCGGGGTCGTAGGCGAGGACGCGGCCGGCCCGGCTGCCCAGGCGCACGCCCCAGGGGCCGTACTGGGACAGGTACACCCGGGTTCCGTCCGGGCTGACGGTCACCCCGTTCAGCGCGCCCTTGGTCATGGCCCCGGGGCGGGGCTGGTCGGGCGTGGCGACCCGGGCGAGCTGCTGTCCGGTCGCGGCGTCGAAGGTGAGCAGGTCCCAGTCGACGGTCACGTAGACCCGGCTGCCGTCCGGGCTGACGGTCGGACGGCCGACGCTGTCGAAGCCGGTGACGGTGAGCAGGTCGGTGCTCGCCCCGGTACGGGTGTCGATGCTGCGGACGACCCGGGCCGAGTGGCCGGGGTCGACGGCGTGGCCGACCACCGCGTAGACGCGGGTGCCGTCCGGGACGACGGCGAACGACTCGGCCGTGCCGCCGAACGCCAGGGTGTCCGCCGTCGGGACGGCCCGGGCCGCGCTGACCGGCGGGCCCTCGGGCGCCGCGGCCGCGGCCTCCGTCCCGGTCAGCAGCAGCGCCCCTGCCGCCGCCACCGCTCCAAGCCAACGCGCTTTGCGCACAAGCCTGTTCATGCTTCCCCTCCCGCCGGTCGGATCGCGGCCCTGCCGCGTCCGCGTCAGGCTACGACACGGCCCGCGGACGGCGAAGCGGTTCGGTCGCACACTGCCCGGCTCCGTCCGGACACAGCCCCTTCACGGCATCGACAGAACCGGAGCCGGCCATCGGCGGCGGCCGGATCCACCTGCGCCGCGGAAACGGTTCCGCACGCCCGGCGAAGGCTTCCCGCGCCCGCACGTGGCGTCACTCCGACGGCCCCGCGGACACGGTAGGGTCCGCTGGCGCGGCACCGGCCCGTCCGGCGGCCGCCGCCCACGCCCACCCCCGAGGGAGGAACCCCGTGCCGGCTCCCGCCCGCCGCGCTCCGGCCATGGCCGCGGCCGTCCTGCTCGCCGCCGCAGCCGCAGGCTGCTCGCCCGGCGGCGACCACGCCGCCAAGGGGGCCAAGTCCGCCTCCGCCCCGGCCGCTGCGGGTGATGCCGCGGCGGCCGCCCCGCCCCTGGCCGCCGCGATCGTCACCGGCCCCGGCCCGAAGGCGAGTTACGACGTCCAGCCGCAGCCCGCGCCGGGCAGCTGCCACTACCGCTACACCGCGGACAAGCAACCGCTGCCCGACCCCTCCTGCACCCCGGGCGCGATCAGCCCGGCGGTGAACCAGGGCAACCTCAAGGACACCATCTGCAAGCAGGGCGGCTACACCTCGACCATCCGCCCGCCGTCGAACATCACGGGCAAGGAGAAGGCCGAGAACGCCAAGTCCTACGGCTACGACGGCCCGATGGGCGACGCCGAGTACGACCACCTGATCAGCCTCCAACTCGGCGGCGACCCCAACGACCCGCGCAACCTGTGGGTCCAGCCGCCCTCCCCCGGCCACGTCCCCGGCAAGGGCCCGAACAACCCCAAGGACTCGGTGGAGACCCACCTCCACACCGCGATCTGCAAGGGCCAGGTCACCCTGGCCGCCGCCCAGCAGGCGATCGCCACCGACTGGACGACCGCCGAGGCCAAGCTCGCCCTCCGCGCCGCGTCCAGCCCGACCTCCGAGCCCGACGCCGACGGGGACTGACCGGCCGCTCCCCGAAGCTCGGACTCAACGACCCAGCACCGCACCGCCGTTGAGTCCTATCACCTGACCGGTCAGATACCCGGCGGCCGGGGAGGCGAGATAGGCGACCGCCTCGGCCACATCGGCCGGGGTGCCCGCCCGCCCGACCAGGGTGTCCGCGACCTTCCGGGCGTGGAACTCCTCGCTCCAGCCGGCCCCGAAGATCTCGGTGTCCTCGATGTAACCGGGCGCGAGCACGTTCACCGTGATCCCGTCCGGCCCCAACTGCCGGGCCAGACCGAACGCCCAGCCGTGCAGCGCGGCCTTGGCGGCGGCGTACGAGCCCGCCGAGTGCGGGCCCGCGCCACCGCGCTGGGCCGCGGCCGAACTGACCACCACCAGCCGGCCGCCGGGACGGCGCAGCCCGTCCTGGAGCGCGGTGGTCAGCAGCACGGCGGTGAGCAGGTTGCCGTCCAGGTCCCGCCGCCAGGAAGCGGCCAGCGCGCCCAGACTGCCGTCGGCCGGCGGCGTGACGATCGCACCCGCGTTGTTCACCAGCACGTCCACCGGCCCGAGTCCGGTGATCCGGGCCGCCGCCGCCTCGACCGCCGCCGGGTCGGTCAGATCGGCCGCGACCGGCACGACCCGCCCCGGACCGGCGGCCCGCTCGATCTCCTCCCGGGCCTGCTCCAGCACGGCCGGCCTGCGGCCCAGGATCACCACCCGGTGCCCGTCCCCGGCCAACCGCGCCGCGATCGCCCGGCCTATCCCGGTACCGCCACCGGACACCACTGCGAGCCGATCCACCGTCATCACTTCGTCCCCCGCTCGTCAACCGGCCGCACGCCGGTCGCGCCGACCCCGGATCGGGCCGCACACCCCCATCGTGGCAGCCCCGCCCCTTGGCCCCCACGCCGCACCCCGGTACCGTGACCGGGCACCTGGGGGGACGTGGGCGGGCACATGGGCGAGACGGCACCGGGGGACGGTCGCAGTGGCACGGACGCGGACCAGGGGCATCAGGGGCCGGGGCGAGGAGGTGCCCGACACGGTGCTCGCCGCACTGATGGGCGGCCTGACGGCGGTGAGCGACGGGTGGCTGCTGGTGCACCTCTGGCGCGACGCCCGCACCGGGTGGGTGGAGCGCGAACTGCCGCAGGCAACCCTGGCCCTGCTCGGCTTCACCGCCCTCACGGCCCTGCTCGGCGCGACCCTCGCCGGCCGGAGGTCGACCCCGCACCGCCGCTGGCGCTGGGCGATGCTCAGCGCGCTCCTCGGTCATCTGCTGGCACTGGGGGCCCTGATCGGCTACCTCCTGTTCCACCCGCGGGGATTCGTCGTCTTCCTCCTCCCCTGAGGCCCGTTCCCGACGGCCCGCCAACCCCTCGAACGCCCGCCCCGCCGATGCCGCCGCCCCTGGGCACCGCGCTCCTGGCGCGCTGGAGGGCACCCCGTTGCCCCGATCCGCGCTACCGGGCCTCCCAGGCCGTCAACCTCCGTGCCAGGTCGAGCAGTTCGGGCGCGCGGAGCACCCGCCCACCGAACCCGGGCAGCTCGACGTGCAGCGGCCCGGTCCAGCGCTCCGGGATCGCTGCCAGGCCGTACCTGGCACCGGCCAGGCCGCCGGTGACGGCGGCCACGGTGTCGGTGTCCCCGCCGAGGTCGATCGCGGCGCGCAGCGCCTGCTCGAAGCCCTCGGTGGTGCGCAGCGCCCAGACCGCCGAGCCGAGGCAGGGCCATACCGCGCCGTTGACCTCGGTGGCGCGCTCCGGGTGCCAGTCGGGGGCGAGGACGGTGGCGTAGCGCTCCCGGTGGCCGGGGTCGACGTGGGCGAGGACGGCGGGGAGCTCGGCCAGCGGGTCGGCGCCGTGGAGCGCGAGCCGGACGAGCTCGTGGAAGATCGCCGAGCCCTCCCAGGCGGCCCCGTCCCCGTGGGTCAGCGCCGCGATGCGCCGGGCCGCGTCCATGGTGGCCCGCCGCCCGGCGCGGGCGAACGCGACGGCGGAGGTCGAGGCCCGCATCAGGGCGCCGTTGCCGGCGGCGCGCAGCGTGGTGTTGAAGTGGACGGCGGCGGCGAGGTCCCAGGGCAGGCCGCTGGTCAGGACGGCTTCCGTCTGGATGCCGATGTCCCGGGGGTCGGCGGCGGCCCAGCGGCGGAACCGGTCGAAGACGTCCGGGAGGTCCAGGCTTCCCCGCTCGATCAGGGACTCGGCGACCAGGACGGCCATCTGGGTGTCGTCGGTGGCCTCGCCGAGCCCCCAGCCGCCGCCCGCCACCAGGTCACCGGGGGTGTCCGGGAAGCGGGCGGAGAAGGCGCCGGCCGGGCCGAACTCGTAGGGGGCGCCGAGGGCGTCGCCGACGGCGGCTCCGAGGACGGCCCCGGCGGCGCGCTCGTCGGGGCCGGTCATGCCACGGGCGGGACGACCGGCAGGTTGCGCTTGTGCTCGGTGCGGCGGTAGTGGCCCAGGACGGTGCGGAAGACGTCCTCGCTGACCGGCAGGCCCTCCAGGAAGTCGTCCAGTTCGTCGTAGCCGACCCCGAGGGCGTCCTCGTCGGGGCGGCCGGGGGCGAGGTTCTCCAGGTCCGCGGTCGGGACCTTCTTGACCAGCTCGGCCGGTGCGCCCAGCGCCTCGGCGATCGCCCGCACCTGCCGCTTGGTCAGGCCGGACAGCGGCATCACGTCGGCCGCGCCGTCGCCGAACTTGGTGAAGAAGCCGACGGCGGCCTCGGCGGCGTGGTCGGTGCCGACGACCAGCCCGCCCTTGGCGCCCGCCGCCGCGTACTGGACCACCATCCGCTGGCGGGCCTTGACGTTGCCGCCGACGAAGTCCTCGTGGCCGTGGTCGGTGTAGGTCAGGCCAGCGGCCTTCAGGGCGGCGAGCGCGCCGTCGGTGGCGGGCTTGACGTCGACGGTCAGCACCTCGTCGGCGCGGATGAAGCCGAGCGCGAGCTGGGCGTCCGCCTCGTCCGCCTGGACACCGTACGGCAGCCGCATCGCGGTGAAGGTCACCTGGCGGCCCTCGGCCCGCAGCCGCTCGACGGCGAGCTGGCAGAGCCGTCCGGCGGTGGTGGAGTCGACGCCGCCGCTGATGCCCAGCACCAGGCTCCGCGCGCCGCTGGTCCGCACCTGGTCGGCCAGGAACTCCACCCGGCGCTCGGCCTCCGTCGCGGGGTCCGGCACGGGCGCGACCCCGAGGGCACGGGCGATCTCCCGCTGGACGTCGGCGGGCAGGGGCTCGGTCATTCCGACTCCTCGGGACGGTGGTGGGTGGCGCGGTCACGAGGATACGACCACCGGCGATGCGGCCGTCACGGGCGGGGGGTCTCCCCCGGGCCGTCCGCGTCCGCCGGCCCGTCCACGTCCGCCGGCCCGTCCACGTCCGCCGGCCCGTCCACGTCCGCCGGCCCGTCCGGCTTCCGCAGCGAGACCGGCCGCGCGGGGCCCGGCGCCGGGTGCGTCAGGATGTCGAGCACCACCGCACCGTCCACCGTCTCCTGGGCCACCAGCAGCGCCGCCAGCTCGTCCAGGTGGTGCCGGTGCTCGGTGAGCAGGCCGAGGGCCCGCCGCTCGGCCTGGCGCAGCAGGCCGGCCACCGCCTCGTCCACGGCGCGCTGGGTCTGCTCGGAGTACGGGCGGCGCAGCAGGTCCTCGGGGTTGTCGCCGAGGTAGTGCGGGGTGCCGCTGGAGTAGCCGACCGGCCCGAGCTCCGGGGAGAGGCCGAATTCCCGGACCATCCGGGTGGCGACCGAGGTGGCGTTGGCGAGGTCGTTGGCGGCGCCCGTGGAGCCTTCGCCGAAGACCACCAGTTCCGCCGCGCGGCCGCCGAGCTGGACGGTGAGCAGGTCGGTCAGGTAGCCCTCGCTGTACAGGTGCCGCTCGGCCTCGGGCAGCTGCTCGGTGGCGCCGAGGGCGACGCCGGCCGGGAGGATGGTCACCTTGGCGACCGGGTCGGCGCGCTCGCACAGCGCGGCCATCAGCGCGTGCCCGGACTCGTGCACCGCGACGGCGTGCCGCTCCTCGGGCAGCAGCGCGTTGGAGGACTCCCGGCGGCCGAGCAGTACCCGGTCGCGGGCGGTGTCGAGGTCGTCGGCGGTGAGGGTGGCCCGGTCGGCGCGCACGGCGTTGATGGCGGCCTCGTTGACCAGGTTGGCGAGGTCGGCGCCGGAGAAGCCGGGGGTGCCGCGGGCGAGCCGTCCGAGGTCGACGTCCGGGGACAGGGTCTTGCCGCGGGAGTGCACGGCGAGGATGGCGGCCCGCTCGGCCTGGTTGGGCAGCGGGACGGTGACCTGCCGGTCGAAGCGGCCGGGGCGCGTCAGGGCCGGGTCGAGGGCGTCCGGGCGGTTGGTGGCGGCGATGACGACGATGCCGGTGCTCTGGTCGAAGCCGTCCATCTCGGCGAGCAGCTGGTTCAGGGTCTGCTCGCGCTCGTCGTTGCCGCCGAACCGGGTGCCGCCCGCGCGCCGGCCGCCGACGGCGTCGATCTCGTCGATGAAGATGATCGACGGTGCGCGTTTGCGGGCCTCGTCGAAGAGGTCGCGGACCCGGGAGGCGCCGACGCCGACGAACATCTCCACGAAGCCGGAGCCGGTCACCGAGAGGAAGGGCACCGAGGCCTCGCCGGCGACCGCCCGGGCCAGCAGGGTCTTGCCGGTGCCCGGCGGCCCGACCATGATCACCCCACGTGGCCCCTTGGCCCCGGCGGCGGCGTACCGCTCCGGGCTGCGCAGGAAGTCGACCACCTCGCTGACCTCCTGCTTCACTCCCTCGTACCCGGCCACGTCGGCGAACCCGGTGTCCGGCCGCTCGGCCTCGATGATCTTGGCCCGGGACCGCCCGATGGCGCTCAGACCGCCGCCCAGCGAGCGGGCGGCCATCCGGCCGGACCAGAGGAAGAGCGCACCGAAGATCAGCAGCGGCAGGAACAGCAGCAGGGTCGACCAGATCGAGCCACTGCTGCTCCGGCTGCCGGTGACCGTCACGTGGTGGTCGGCGAGCGCGCCGCTGAGCTGGGAGGTGTCCAGGGCGGTGGGGATCTGGCTGGTGAAGTGGGTGCCGTCCTTGAGCGTGCCGCTCACCCCGCCGGTGTCGCTGACGTTCACGGTCTGCACCTGGCCGGAGTCCACCCGGCTCACGAAGTCGGAGTAGCCGTAGCGCGTGCCGGGCTTGCCGGAACTGGAGAAGAGCACCAGCAGGAGCAGCGTGACCAGCACCGCGACGGGCAGCAGCCAGCGGCGCCACGACGGCGGAGGCGGAGCTTTGGCCGGACCGCCGGGGCCCTGGTTCCGGCCCTGGCCGGGGCCCTGACCGGGGCCCCGGTTCCGGCCCTGGCCGGGGCTCGGGCCTCGCGGCTGGCCCCAGCTCTGCCTCGGGCGCGGGCCCGGGTCGGAGCCGCGGTCGGCGCCGGGGTCGGGGCTGGAACCGGGACCAGGTGGAGTCGCGGAGTGACGGACAGCGCGCAGCCGGATTCGTACGATCATCCACGCTCACCGCCTCTCGGGGGGCCGAACAGCCTCCGCCCCTCCATGGTCGGACGGTCCGGGCCCGGACGGGAGCCCGAAGGGGGTGGTAACGGTCCACTCGGGGGAGAACGACCCGCTCGACGCCCCGGCCCGCAGCGCCGGATCGGGCTCGGGCGTCGGGCTCGGCGTCGGGCACGGGAGGCGGACTCGGGCACGCCGAAGGCCGATCCGGTACGTGGGGGCGGGCCGTCGCGAACGGTTTGCGGAAGCCTGCCGGGGGCTTCCACCGCACCCGGCGAAGCCTTCGCCCGGCCGCTTGTTCGGCCGCTCCTTCGGCCGCTCCTCCGGGCGCGCTCAAAGATCCTCGGGCCGTGCGGAGTTGGCGATCGAGCCGCCCACCAGGACGATTCGTGACCTAGAGTAGCCGCATGGTCAACGAGGAACTGCCAGCCCTGCACAAGACGCCCGAGGCCGCCGTGGAACCCCGGGCCGGGGACAGCGACCGGGAGGCGGTGGCCGAGCAGTTGCGGGTCGCCGCCGGTGACGGCCGCATCGACCTCGGGGAATTGGAGGAGCGGCTCGACCGCACCTACGCCGCGCGGACGTACGGCGAACTCGACATCCTGGTGGCCGACCTCGGCGGCCGGGTGGAGGCCCGGGAGGCGTCCGCGGCGGAGGAGGTCCTCACGCTCCGGCCCCGGATGAACAACATGGTGCAGAGCGGCCGCTGGTCCGTGCCCCGCCGGATCGTCGCGGAGACCAAGATCTCGCTGCTCACGGTCGACTTCACCGAGGCCGTCTGCCCCCACAAGGAGATCACGGTCGAGGCGTCGACCGGCATGGGCCACATCCGGCTGATCGTCCCGCGCGGCTGGGGCGTACGGATCGACCCGTCGAGCACCAACACCGGAAACATCGTCAACAAGGCCGCCGAGCAGGCGGAGCCGGGCGCCCCGGTGCTGACCGTGATCGGCCACCCCCGGTCGGGGCCGATCAGGATCAAGCAGCGCCGCCGGGGCTGACGGGCCGGAGGCCGGGCCCGCAGCAGTCCTCCGTGCGGGCACCGTGGGGGCTCGGCGGGGGTCCGACGAGGGCACGGCGCGGGCACGGCGCGGCCTCCGCCGGGGTGGCTCAGGAGAAGTCGAGCCCGCCCGTCCGGGTCCGCTTGAGCTCGAAGAACTTCGGGTACCCGGCCAGCAGTCGCACGCCCTCGAAGACCCGTACGGCGTCCTCGCCGCGCGGGATGGCGCTCAGCACCGGGCCGAAGAAGGCGACGCCGTCCACGTGGATGGTCGGCGTGCCGACCTCCTCGCCGACCGGGTCCATGCCCTCGTGGTGGCTCTTGCGCAGGGCCTCGTCGTACGCGGTGCTGTTCGCCGCCTCGGCCAGCTCCTCCGGCAGCCCCGCTGCCACGAGCGCCTCGCGGATCACGGCGTCGTCGGCCTCGCGGTCCTGGTCGTGCAGTCGGGTGCCGAGCTCGGTGTACAGCTCGCGCAGCACCTGCGGACCGTGCTGTTCGGCGGCGGCGATGCAGACCCGCACGGGGCCCCAGCCGGTGGTCATCAGGCGCTGGTAGCGCTCGGGCAGGTCGGTGCGGCCCTCGTTGAGGACGGACAGGCTCATCACCCGGAAGTTCAGGTCGAGTTCGCGCTGCCGATCGACCTCCAGGATCCACCGGGAGGTTATCCAGGCGAAGGGGCAGACGGGGTCGAAGTAGAAGTCGACCTTGACGGTGTCGCTGTCGGCCCGGTGGCCGTTGTCGAGGTGCTGGTCGAGCTGCTGGGCAAGCTGCTGGGCGGGCGCGCCGGTCGTCATATCGTTCGTCACATCGTTCGTCACACCGGAGAGGCTAGTGGACCGAGTGGCCCACTCTCCAGAGCCAATCAACAGCTGCCGCAGTGGGCCACTTTCCCGCCGCCCGGCCGCTCAGCCGCACGTCGTCCCGTTCGCCGGCACCGTGCCGTCCAGGAGGTAGGCGTCCACCGTCTGCTTCAGGCACGGGTTGCCGGTGTTGTAGCCGCCGTGCCCCTCGCCCTGCAGGGTGACGGTGACGCCGACGCCCGCGCCGAGCTGCTCCGCCATCGTGCGGGCGCCCTCCACCGGGGTCGCCGGGTCGCCGGTGGTGCCGACCACCAGGACCGGGGCGGCTCCCGGCGCGGAGACGTCCGGGTGGGCGGCCCTACCCGGGACGGGCCAGCCGGTGCAGGCGGTCAGGCCCCAGGCGGTGAAGGACCCGAACACCGGGGAGACGGCACGGAACTGCGGCAGCTGCTGCTGCACGTCCTGGTCGGAGTAGCGCTGCCGGGCGTCCACGCAGTTGATCGCCCGGTTCGCGGCGTTCAGGTTGGTGTAGTGCCCCTGCGCGTCTCGCCCGTTCAGCGCGTCGGCGAGCTGGAGCAGCGTGTCGCCGGTCCCCAGCTCCATCGCCTCGGTGAGCCCGGTGGCCAGCGCGGGCCAGGTCTCCTGGCTGTACAGGGCGGCCGCGATACCGGTGACGGCCAGGTTCTCGGTGAGCTGCCGCCCCTGCTTGGTGGGCAGCGGCGACTGCGCCAGCTTCTGCACCAGTGCCTCGACCTTCGCGGTGCCGTCGTCGCCGCCCGCACCGGTCGGGCAGGCGGTCCCGGCCTGGGCGGCGCAGGCCTTCATGAAGTCGCCGAGGGCGAGCTGGAAGCCCTGGGCCTGGCCGAGCGCGGACTGCTGCGGGTCCTTGGTCGGGTCGACCACCGAGTCCAGCACCATCCGTCCGACCTGCTGCGGGAACAGGTGCGCGTAGACGCCGCCGAGCTGGGTGCCGTAGCTGATGCCGAAGTAGGAGAGCTTCTGGTCGCCCAGCACCTGCCGCATCAGGTCCAGGTCGCGCGCTGCGCTCTCGGTGTCCACGTACGGCAGCACCGCGCCGGAGTTGTGCTCGCAGGCGGCGGCGAAGCCCGCGTTGTCGGCGTCCAGGGCCTTCACCGCTTCGGGGGTTTCGGGGGTGCTGTCGGCGGCGGTGGCGGCGTCCATCGCCCGGTCGTCCAGGCATGTCACCCCGGCGCTGGCGCCGACTCCGCGCGGGTCGAAACTCACCAGGTCGTAGCGGGAGTTGAGGGAGCTGTAGCTTGCGGCGAGGGCGGGCAGGGTGGCCACGCCGGAGGCGCCGGGGCCACCGAAGTTGAACAGCAGCGAGCCGATCCGGTGCTCCTCGTCCTTGGCCCGGCTGCGGATCAGTGCGAGGTCGATCGTCGCACCGTCCGGTTTGCCGTGGTCCAGCGGGGCCTTGAGGGTGGCGCACTGCCAGTCGTCGGCGGCGGGAGCGGTGCCGCTGCCCTGGGCGCTGATGGGGGCGGAGCAGGCGTGCCAGTCCAGCTGTTGGGCGGCCGCTCCGGTGGCGGCGCCGGTCCCCGTCCCCGCGCCGACGGCCGCGGAGGTGGGCGCGGGCTCGGCGGCGGAGGAGCCGTCGCCCTGGCAGCCGGTGGCGGCGGTGAGCAGCAGGGCGGCCAGGCCGAACGCTCCGGCGCCGCGGACGACGGTGTGCATGGGGTGGGTCCACCTCTCGGGTCGGCCGGGCACCCGGCACGCGGCCTCGGGCCGGCCGGACGCCCCGGCGCTCGGCGGGACGGCGTACGCCCGGCGCTCGGTTCGTCGACGCACCACAGACCCTAGGGGCCGGATCCCGCGGATGCCTGGTGGAACCCCCTGGACGGGGGCGTGCGCCGAACCGGATTCCACCGGCCGACCGGGTGAAGGACGGGGCCGCACGGCCCGGCTGCGAAGGCTCGCGACGACGGTGGGGCGCGTCTTCCCCGGCCCCGTCCTGCCCTGGCCCTGCCGATCGGCAGGGCCAGGGCAGGGATTGCGCCTCGGGAACCTCCCGATCGGCACATGTGCGACGAGCAGCCGGCGCGCAAGGATGGCGGCCATCGGGGCCCCGCCGGTGGGGCCCGGAAAGGAACCCTGCCGTGACCACCCTGTTCCCGTCGCTTCCGCGTCTGCCGCTCCCGTTCCTGTCCCTCCCGCGTCTGCCGTTCCTGTCCCTCCCGCGTCTGCCGTTCCTGTCGCTGCCGTTCCCGCCGCTCCCGCGTCTGCCGTTCGCCCTGCCCTCCGTCTGCCGGGCCCTCCTCCGCCCCCGCGTCAACGCTTCGCGGGCCATCGATGCCGGGGGTCGCCGGAACAGCACCCCCTCAGCGCAGCGCCATGCCCGGGGTTCCCCGCACCGCGTACGCCGGCAGGCGCAACCCGCCGAGGGCGGCCCGGGGCAGGCTCAGCCCGAAGCGCCGCTCGACGGCACCGAGGGCGCGGCGGCGGGCGGCCCCTTCGGGCTCGCGCCCGGGGTCGCGGGGGGTCACGCCGTCGGCCTCCAGGACTCCGGCGGCGACCAGGTCCGGTACCAGCAGGTCCGGCTCCTGGCCCCAGCGCCAGCGTTCCTCGCCCAGGCCGAAGCCGCACAGCACGGCGCCGTCCCGGGCGTAGTCGAGCAGGGCCGGCCGCTGCTCCGGCATCGGGCGGAAGTGCACCACCTCGACGCCGTCGCGCGCTATCTCGATGAGCAGTTCGCCACCCGTGGAGTCGCCGTACTCGATCGCGAACGACCAGCCAACGCACTCGCCGACCCGGATCACGCCGTCGCCGTCGTCACCGGGGCGGTAGACCTCGATGTCCAGGTCCCGGATCTCGGTGTCGCTGATCGGCTCGGTCGCGGTGGCCGGGTCGGCGCCCATCCGGCGGGCGAGTTCCTGGGGCGTGATCCCCCGGGCGAAGACGACGCCGCCGACCTCACCGTCCGGGTCGGGTCCGGCCGTTGACGGTCGGCCGGTTGACCGGCGTCCCGTTGTCGGTCGACCCGTGGCCGGCCGGCCGATCTCGGCGAGCCACTGGATGCCGTCCCCGTCCTGTCCCACTCCCCCGTGCGTGCCGTCGGTCATGCCGCCCTCCCCTCGCGCATGGCCTGCGGTGACCGGGCGCGCAAGTGGGCACCCTAACCGACCTTGCCGACACCCGGCCGCCGGTCGCCGGATCAATGCCGGAACCGGCCGTGCGCGGGCCGACAACCACCCCTGATCGATCGCAAGGAGGCCGATCCGGAATCGAACCCACCCGGCCCGCACCGCCGTTCACCGGGCGCCACCGTTCACCCGGCCTGCGCCGCCGTTCACCCAGCCCGCGCCACCGTTCACCCGGCCCCTGCGCGGCCCGGCTCCCCGGACACTCACCCGGACCCGGCGGGCACCTTCCGGCCCACGGCTTCGAACAGCAGCTTCGCGGCCACCGTCGCCCCGTCGGTGCGGATACCGCCGGCCACCGCCCCCGCCCGCACCCGGGTCCCGGGCGCCAGGGCCGTACCGAGCGCGGCGGAGAGCGAGTCAACGGTCGGCGTCCGGTCGAGGTGGGCCGCGCCGATGCCCAACTCGGCGACCCGGGCGGCCCAGTACGGCTGGTCGGCGATCCGGGGGACGACCACCTGCGGCGCGCCCGCCACGGCCGCGGTCGTCGTGGTGCCGGCGCCGCCGTGGTGGACGACGGCGGCCACCCTGCGGAACAGGGCCTGCTGGTTCACCTCACCGACGACGTGACAGTCCTCGCGGTCGTCGATCGGGGCGAGCCCGGCCCAACCGCGGGCGAGCAGCACCCGGCGGCCGTGCGCACGGCTCGCTTCGACGGCCACCCGCGCGATGCCCTCCGGGGCGTGCGCGGCCATGCTGCCGAAGCCGACGTACACGGGTGGTTCACCGGCGTCCAGGAACGCCTCCAGGTCGGCCGGGAGCGGGCGGTCGTCGGGGAGGATCCACGCCCCGGTCGGCACCACGTCGAGTTCTGTCATGCCCTCCGACGGGCACAGGGTCGGATCCGCCGCCAGCCACGGCCGCTCGGTGAAGACGTGGTCGCGGACGTTCTCCACCGGCGGCAGACCGATGGCCGCCCGGTGATCGTTGAGCGCCTCCCCGTACAGCCCGTTGACCCGCTGGGCGTCCTGCTCCCAGAGCTTCCGGTGGTCGGTCTCGTCCTGCGGGGACGGCGTGCCCGGCCGCCGGCCGGGACGGAAGTGCCGCGAGGGCAGTCCGAAGATGTGGAAGCAGGCCAGCACGTAGTGGAGGCCGAGCTTCTCCGCGACGTCCCGCGCGCCGGCCGGCATCAGGCCGGTCGCCAGCAGCACGTCACAGCCCTCGGCCGCCGCGGTCAGCGTCTCGAACCTCGCGGCGACCAGCTCGCGGGCCAGCCGGAAAGCGTCCTCCGCCGTCGGCGCCCTAGGACCGGCGACGATCGAGCGCACCGACGGGCCGAGCGGCACCAGCGGCACCCCGACCCTCGCCAGCAGGGCCGCGAACTCCTCGTCCGGCGGCGCGCACACCCGTACCTCCGCGCCGAGCCCCCGCAGCGCCGCCGCCAGCCCCGCCAGCGGCTCGACATCCCCGCGCGATCCCCATGTCGTCATCACCACGCGCATTTCACGACTCCCGTTTCCGCAGGTCATGGCCTTACGGTCGGGATTCTGCGCCACAAAGGGGGCCTTGCCGCAAGCCCCGGGTCACGCTGTAGCTTGATAGTGGCAGGAGGATCCACTCTCCTTGCCATTTCCTTTGGCCGCCCGGTCCCACCCGCTCCCCGGAACCGGCCGCACCGGCCGCACCGGCCGCACCGGCCGCACCGGCCGCACCGGCCGCACCGGCCGCACCGGCCGGCCACCCGCCATGAGCGGGCGGCCAGGCAGGCAGGCAGGGCGACCGGCAGCCCGGCACACCGCCGCGCGCTACACGCCACGCCGACGCATCAGCACCCCGTACAGCACCGCGGCCACCACCGCACCCACCGGCAACGCCAGATCCACCCCGGCCAACGCCGCCAACGGACCCGTGTAGAGCGTGTCCACACCGAGCGCCGCTGCCGTGACGCCGCCCGCGAGGGCGACGGCGCCGGCCGGGTTGACACCGGCGCGGTACCAGAAGGGACTGCCGGGGCTCTCGTCGCCGGGGGCGCGGCCGTCGTAGCGGTTGCGGCGCAGCAGGATGTCGGTGGCGTAGACGGCGGTGCTGGGGCCGAGGAGGACGACGGTCAGCTGGAGCACGTTGCTGACGGTGTCGAGGAAGTTGGAGACCAGCAGGGCGTACAGCGTCAGCGAGACCGCGACCGCGCCGTCCACCAGCACGCTGAGGGTGCGGCGGATGCGGATGCCGACGGCCTGGAGGGCGAGTCCCGCGCTGTAGGCGGTGAGGGCGTTGACCGCGAGGGAGAGCAGGAAGACGGGGTTGAACCACCCGGGCAGGATCTGCGGGAGGGTGGCCTGCGGGTCGGTCATGTCGACGGCGGTGGCGCCGAGCACGCCGAGGCCGCCGACCACCACGCTGGGCAGGAAGCCGCCGAGGGCCGTCCAGCCGAGGACCGCGCGCGGGGCGGTGGTCGCGGGCAGGTAGCGGGAGAAGTCCGCGCTGGTGGTGTACGAGAGCGGGCCGGAGGCGATCAGGGTGGGAACAGTTCGCGGGCGCGCCCGCGCCGCTCGGTCTGGGGGATGTGGTCGATGCCGTGGACCTCGACCCGGCCGCCCCGTTCCTGCTGGGGCGGGGCGGCCGGGCGCGGGGGCAGGTCCGGGGAAATGCGGGGGTGGTCCGGGAGCGTGGACGCCATTGGGGGCCCTCCGTGGGGGTGTCGTGCCCACCTGCTTGCTTATTGGTCGCACACTCAATAGCATCCGGAAACATGACGTCGAGCGTTCAGCGCAAACGGGTTCGCAAGTCCCCCGAGGACCGCCGGGCGGAGATCGTCGGCGCCGCGGCCGAGGTCGCCCTCACCGAGGGACTGGAGTGCATCACCCTGCGCCGGATCGCCGAGCAACTCGACGTCCGGCCCGGCCTGATCAGCCACTACTTCCCCGCCGTCGAGGACCTCGTCGCCGAGGCCTTCGGCAGCGCCGCCACCGCAGAGCTGGAGGCACTGCTGCCCACCGAGCCGCCTGACGGGTCCGCGCTGCGACACCTGGCGCGCTTCTTCGCGCGCACCACCGGCCCGTCCTACGACGACATGAGCCGGCTCTGGCTCAACGCCCGCCACCTCAGCCGCTACCGCCCCGTCCTGCGCGAGCGCGTGCTCGACCAGGAGAACGGCTGGCGCGGCCGACTCGGCGGTGTCATCGCCGCCGGGGTCGAGCAGGGCGAATTCCACACCGACGACGCGGTGCTGACGGCCGTTCGGATCCTCGTCGTGATCGACGGCCTGGCCGTCCACGCCAACACCGGGCTGCGCGAGCACCCGTCCTCCGTCACCCGGCTCGCCGCCGCCACCGCCGAACGCGAACTGGGCCTGGCCGACGGCACGCTGAACCCCGCGGACACCACGAGCCCGGCGGACGCGCCCGCCCCCACGCCCCCCGCTCCTGCCCCGGTCGCCGAGCAGTCCTGACCGAAGCCCCCGCACCCCCGCAACCCCACCCCGCCCCCACCCGCAGCACCGCTGGAGCCGAAGTGCGCACCTCCCTGGTCCTCCTCTCCGCCCGTCTGCTCGACCCCGCCTCGGGCGGTTTCCTCCCGCAGACCGCCCTCGCCGTCGTGGACGGCCGGATCGCCGCCCTCGGCGACGACCGCACCGTCCGCGAACTCGCCGACCCCACGACCACCGTGATCGACCTCAAGGGCTCCGTGGTCACCCCCGGCCTGGTGGACGGCCACCTGCATCCGGTCACCGGCGCCGAGCTCACCCACGGCCTGGACCTCTCCGCCTGCACCGACCTGGCCGGCGTCCGCGCCGCCCTCGCCGCCGAGGCCGCGCGCCTCGCCCCCGGAGCCTGGCTGCACGCCTGGGGTCTGGACCCGAACGTCTTCGGCGACCGTCCGGTGGAGTCAGCCGCCCTCGCGGCCGTCCTGGACGGCGTCCCGGCGCTGCTCCAACTCTTCGACGCCCACTCGATGCTCGCCAGCCCGCGCGCCCTGGAGCTGGCCGGCGTGGACGGACCGCGCAGCTTCGACCAGGCCGCCGAGGTGGTCTGCGACACCGAGGGCCGCCCCACCGGCCTGCTGCTGGAGGACGCCGCCTGTGAGCTGGTCGAGCGCGCCGCCCCCCGGCCCACCCGCGCCGAGCGCCGCGACCGCCTCGCCGTCGCGCTGCGCGCCATGGCCGCCACCGGCCTCACCGGCGGCCACGCGATGGACGCCAACGGCGACAGCCTCGACCTCTACGCCGACCTGGACGAGGCGGGCGAGCTGCCGCTGCGGCTGCGCGTCGCCCCCTGGTGCCAGCCCGGCGTGGACGCGGACGGGCTGAGCGCGCTGATCGGGCAGCAGGACCGGGGCGGTCGGCTCTGGCAGGTGGACGGCGTCAAGCTGTTCATGGACGGCACGATCGACAACGGGACGGCCTGGCTGGAACGCCCGGACTGCCACGGCGAGTCCACCCACGCGTTCTGGCCGGACCCGGCGCACTACACCCACGTCATCGGGGAGCTGCACCGCGCCGGGGTCCCGACCGCCACCCACGCGATCGGCGACGCCGCGGTCCGGCACGCGCTCGACTCGATCGAGAAGGCGACGACGAGCGGGCCGACGAACGGGGGCACGACGCCCGGGACCTCCCCCGTACGGCACCGGATCGAGCACATCGAGACCGTTCCGGACGCGGTGGTCCGGCGGTTCGCCGAGCTGGGCGTGGTCGCCTCCATGCAACCCACCCACTGCTGCGACTTCACCCGCGCCGACCACACCGACAACTGGTCCCGCCGCCTCGGCGAGGAGCGGGCCGACCGCGCGTGGCGCTGCCGGGACCTCTGGGACGCGGGCGCCACCGTCGTCCTCGGCTCGGACTGGCCGATCGCCCCCTACCCGCCGCTGGGCGTCATGGCGGGCGCCCGCCACCCCCCCCCCCGCCCCAACCTGAGCCCGGCCCCCCCCCACCCCCGCCACCCGCGCCC
>NZ_JBHXEM010000013.1:73662-120598 GCF_042724755.1 Kitasatospora sp. NPDC127067
GGATCGCTCTCCTCTTCAGCCCCGGCCGGGGGGGGGGGGGGCCAGGGGGGGCCGCGCCCACCCGGCCGCCCCCCCCCCCCCCGCGGGGGGGGGTCGGGGGGGGCGCCCCCCACCGCCGCCCCAGCCGCAACCTGAGCCAGGCCCCGCACAACCCCGGCCAGGCGCTCACCGCCCTGGAGTCGCTGCTGGCGATGACCGCCAACGCCGCCCGCGCGGCCGGTGAGGAGCAGCTGGCGGGCCGGATCACCGTCGGCCACCGCGCCGACCTCACCGTGTTCGCCGCCGACCCGCTCACCACTCCGGCCACCGAACTGGCGGACCTCCCCGTCCTGCTGACCGTCCTGGACGGCCGTCCCACCCACCGGTCCGCCTCGCTCTGAACCGGCCGCGGCCGACGAACGCCCGGCGGCCCCGCCGTGCACCCCCGAACGGGGGCACGCGGGGCCGCCCGGGCCCCGCATCCGTGTCCTCGTCCATTCGTCCTGAACCGCGCAGCCCCCGCCCTCCGTTGTCTTCCGCTTCCGTTGTCCGTACGGTGGTCCCGCGCTCCGACCCGCCCCGCCGGGAGCGCCGGACCTCCCGGGGGTTGTCCCCCCGCCGGATCCGGTGGTGTTCCCCAGCGCGTCGCCGCCCCTCGGTGATCGACGATTCGTTGGCCGGCATTCGTCGGCGAACCGTTCGCACCCATCGAACCGGCTGCCCGAATCGTCGAATTGACGGTCGGCGTACCGGCGGATCGATGGTTCGAGGAACCGAGGAGCAGCCCGACATGACCGCACGCAGCGAGGAGCGCGGCAAGCGCATCGACCGACGCGCCCTGCTGACCGCCACCGCGGCCGCCGTGACCGCCACCCTGCTCGCCCCCGCGGCCCGCGCGGACCAGCCGACGAACGCCGAGCAGCCGGAGAAGGCGAACCGGACCGACCGTCAGATCTCCACCGTGGTCCGCGAACTGGGTGCGCTCGCCCACCCGCTGCGGTCCACCGAACCCACCGGCCGGACCACCGACCTGCGGCCGCTGGGCGCGATGATCGGCGACGCCACGGTGGTGGGGCTCGGCGAGGCCACGCACGGCGCGCACGAGTTCTTCACCTTGAAGCAGCGGGTGCTGCGCCACCTGGTCGAGGAGAAGGGGTTCACCACCTTCGCCCTGGAGACGAGCTGGTCCAGCGGCCTGCGGATCGACGACTACGTCCAGGGCCGCACCGGCGGCGACGCCCGGCAGCTGGTGAAGGACACGATGGGCACCTCGCCCTGGGAGCGCCAGGAGTTCGCCGACCTGATCGACTGGATGCGCGACCACAACCGTGAACACCCGCTGCGCCCGGTCCACTTCCTCGGCGACGACCTGAACTTCCCCGCGATCGGCGACCAGCTCTTCGACCGGGTGACCGCCTATGTGCGCGAGGCCGCCCCCGGGTCGCTGCCGCGGCTGGAGCAGCTGTACGCCGGCCTGCGCCCCTTCGACGACGCCATCGGCTACGTCACCACGCGGCCGCTCGCCGAGCGGCGGCAGAACGCCGTCGTGGCGCAGCGGACGCTGGAGCTGGTCACCGCCGCCGGGCGCGCGGCCGGAGCCGGGGCCGGGGGCAAGGAGGACGACGCGTACGCGTGGGCGCTGCAGAACGCCCGGAGCATCGCCCTGACCTTCGCCTTCAGCGCGGTGAACCTGGAGGACACCGCCGACGTGGCCGCGATGCAGCAGCTCCGCGACCGGGCGATGACCGACAACACCCTCTGGTGGCAGCGCCGCACCGGCGGGAAGGTGCTGCTGTCCGCGCACAACGGCCATGTCGGGTACCGGAGCAGCGACCCCGAGCTCTACCCCAGGACCCAGGGCGAGTACCTGCGCGACGCCCTCGGCACGGGCTACGTCGCCATCGGTCTCACCTTCGGCCGCGGCTCGTTCCTCACCAAGGACTCCCCGTTCGCCCCCGTCTGGAAGAAGGTCACCGTTCCCCCGGCCACCGCCGGAATGAACGAGTACGTCCTCGACCGGGTGCGCCCCCGCGACTACTACGTCGACCTGCGCTCCGCCCCGCCGGCCACCCGCTCCTGGCTGGACACCGCCCGCCCGACCTACGACGCCGGGACGGAGTTCCGCAGCGACCCGCTGCCGCGGCTGGCGATCGGCCCGGCCTACGACGCGCTGGTCCACCTCCACGAGACCGGCGCGGCCCGCCTCCTCTGAGCGCCGGCTCCCGGTGTCAGTGGTCGCTGCTAGCGTGCCTCTCCGTCAGCACGGTTATGCGGGACGACGGACCGCGCCACCGACGGGGAGGCACCAGCACGTGCGGGAAGTGACGCGTCACACCGTGGTCCAGCAGCGGATCCGCGACGCCCTGGGGGACGTCCGCGGCCGGGCGCTCGGCCACTGGTACGACCTCGAGGACGAGTTGACCATCGGGTCGGTCCGCGCGATGGGCGAGGAACTGCTCGACCACGTCGCCGCCCTCTCCCTGGAGGACGGGGGCCTCACCGGAGCCGACGCCCGCGCGGCCCTGTGGACGGCGGCCGAGTGCGCCCTCGGCGTGCTCCAGCTCGGCTGCTTCCCCCGGGGCGACTTCGACGTCCCCTTCCCGTACATCGGCAGGACGCTGGACAGCGAGGACATCCGCTTCGGTGCGGTCGTGGACTTCGCGCCCACGGCCGCGACCTGGGTGGAGGCCTTCGCGATGTGCCTGATCGGCGGTCTGCTGCCGCACCGCGACCGCATGCTCGGCCCGCTGCTCGTCGAGGACTACGCGCCCGCGGTCCGCGACGGCCTGCCCCACTCGGACCTGACGTCCGTCTCCGAGCCCGCGGACCTGGCCGGGATGACGGCCCTCGGCTCGTACCTCTTCGTCGTGGAGACGGAGCGGTCGCCGTGGATCGCCCCCGGTCCCGTCCCGCTGCGCAAGCCGGACGCCGACGAGCGCGCGGCCGCCGTCCGGGGCCTGGACGCCGCGGCCGGGGCGGCGCCCGGCGGGCTGAGCCCGGACCAGCGGCTGCTTCGGGTCATGCTGGACGACGACCGGGCCGCCTTCGAGGAGGCACTCGCCGCCCGCCTCGCCCTCCACCGCGACAGCACGCCCGCGACGGCCCGGCCCCGCACCCTGCTCCCGGTCGTCCCGATCGCCCTCGCCGCCCTCGCGGTCCAGGCGCACGGGTGGGAGCTGGGCATATCCTCCGGCTACCTCCCGGCGACGCTGGTCGGCGCGGGCTGACCGATCCTCGGATCGACAGGCCCGCACCGGCCCCGCGGCGCCGCTCAGCCCGCGAACCGCCCGTCCCGCGCCACCACCCGGCCCGCGCGGACCACCAGGTCGGGCCTCGGCAGGTCGATCACCACCTGCGGCAGGCACTCGCCCGTCACCAGCATGAAGTCGGCGGGCGAGCCGGCCTCCAGGGTGGCGGCCGGCAGGTCCAGCAGTTCGGCGCCGCCGTCGGCCGCCAGCGCGAAGCAGTCGGCCAGCTGCTCGTCGGTGCGGGCGTCGGTGGTCCAGCCGAGCAGGTGGGCGCGGTGCAGCATGTCGGCGTTGCCGTACGGGCTCCACGAGTCGCGCACCCCGTCCGAGCCGAGCCCGACCCGCACCCCGTGCGCCCGCAGCTCGCGGAACGGCAGCACCTGGTGGGCCGAGGGCGCCACGGTGGTGAGGCCGACGCCGGATTCGGCCAGCTCGGCGGCGAGGTCGGCGAGCGGGGCACCGGTCAGTTCGGGGACGCAGAAGGCGTGGCTGACGACCACCCGTCCGGCCAGTCCGGCCGCCCTGGTCCGCGCGGCGATGTCGCGCAGCGGGCCGAGGCCGCGCTCGCCCCGGTCGTGCAGGTGGATGTCGAGGCGCAGTCCGTGCTGTTCGGCCAGGCCGAACAGCAGCTCCAGCTGGGCGGGCCCCTCACCGTCGCCGCCCTCGGCCGGGGTGGCGTCGAAGCCCGCCGGGTCGATGCCGCCGACGGCGTCGACCAGTCCGCTCGCCGCCGCCTCCGCGAGCAGCGCGCCCGCGCCGGGCGTCCGCCGGACGCCGTGCTGCGGGAAGGCCACCAGCTGGACGTCCAGCGCGCCGGCCAGCCGCTCGCGCACCTCGGCGAGCCCGGTCACCCCGGCCAGCCCGTACGCGGGCGCCACGTCCACGTGGGCCCGCACGGCGCGGGTGCCGCGCGCCACGGCGTGGCTCAGCAGCCGGTGGGCACGGTCGGCGAGCGGGGTGCGCTGGTGCCGGTGGAGGTCGACGTCGCCCCGGACGTACTCGGGCAGCGAGCCCGCCGGGCGCCGGCTGTACCAGGGCTCGCCCCAGGCGGTCTTGTCGGGGTGGATGTGCGCGTCCACCAGGGTGGGCAGCGCGATCCGGCCACCGCCCTCGACCACCTCCGGCACCGCCCCGTCCGGCACCCGCTGGGCCAGCAGGCCGTCCACGGCGACCAGGTCGACGGCCCGGTCGGCACCGTACGGGCGGACGTCCCGGAAGACGGTGACGGAAGGCGCGGTCATGGGCTGCTCGCTCTCGCTCTGGTTCCCGAGGCGGTCCGGCGCCGTGGACGGATACTGTCCGACAGGCAAAACGTCCTACCTTTCATTCAACAGTCTGTTTATCATCTCCGGGTCCCTGTCCCCCGTCCGGAGTCGCTCACGCATGTCCACACCACCGCCCGCAGCCCCGGCCTCGGCGGTCCTCACGACCCCAGGTACCTCAGCACCGCCAGCACCCGGCGGTGGTCGTCCGGCGCCTGCGGCAGGTCGAGCTTGGTGAAGATGCTCGCGATCCGCTTGGCCACCGTGGCCTCGGTGACCACCAGCCGGCGGGCGACGGCCGCGTTGGAACGGCCCTCCGCGATCAGCGCCAGCACCTCGCGCTCCTTGGGGCTCAGGCGCTGCAGCGGGTCGTGCCGGCGGGTCAGCAGCTGGCGGACCACCTCCGGGTCCACCACCGTCCCGCCCCCGGCCACGTCGGTGAGGGCGGCGACGAACTCCCGCACCTCGCCGATCCGGTCCTTGAGCAGGTAGCCGGTGCCCGCGCCCCGGTCGCCGGCGGAGATCAGCTCCGCGGTGTACCCCTGCGAGACGTACTGGCTGAGCACCAGGACGGGCAGCCGCGGATCCTCCTCGCGCAGCCGGCGGGCCGCGCGCAGTCCGTCGTCGGTGTTGTCCGGGGGCATCCGGACGTCGACGACCACCACGTCCGGCCGGTGCTCCCGGACCGCCTCGACCAGTGCCGGGGCGTCGCCGACGGCGGCCGCCACGGTGTGCCCGAACCGCTCCAGCAGGGAGACCAGGCCCTCCCGCAGGAGCACCGAGTCCTCCGCGACGACTAACCGAAGTGCCGGCACGGGATCTCCACTCGCAGGACGGTCGGCCCACCGGCCGGGGAACGCAGGCACAGGGTGCCGTCGATGACGGCGAGCCGGTCGCTGATGCCCAGCAGGCCGGTCCCGGCGGCCGGGTCGGCGCCGCCGGCCCCGTCGTCCCGGATCTCCAGCACCAGCCCGTCCGCCGCCGCGCGGCCGTGCACCGAGGCGCGCCGGGCGCCGCTGTGCCGGACCACGTTCGCCAGCGCCTCGCAGACCACGAAGTAGGCGGCGGCCTCGACCGGGGCGGGCGGCCGCCCGGGCAGCGCGACGTCGACGTCCACCGGCACCGCCGAGCGGCCCGCGAGGTCCCGCACCGCCGGTTCCAGCCCCCGGTCGGTGAGGACCTGCGGATGGATGCCGTGGATCAGTTCGCGCAGTTCCCGCAGCGCCGTCTGCACCTCCTCCCGGGCCTCCCGGACCTGCCGGGCGGCGGCCGAGTCCTCGGGCAGGTCGAGACCGGCCAGGCCGAGCCTGACGGCGAGCGAGACCAGCCGCTGCTGGGCGCCGTCGTGCAGGTCGCGCTCGATCCGGCGCCGTTCCACCTCGTACGCGTCCACCAGCCGGGCCCGGGAGGCCACCACCCGGGTCAGCTCGTTCTCGGCGGGCTCCAGCACGGCCCGGGCGGTCACCGCCCGTACCCCCGCCCAGGCCGCCAGCGGGTAGGCCGCCACCGGGAGCAGCACGAGTCCGGCGAGCGGTCCGAGCCAGGAGGCGGTGGGGTTCGCGGTGGGCTGGAACGGGGCGGCCAGCAGGAACAACGGGGTGCCGAGGCCCACCGCGACCAGTCCGAGGTCGATCCACCAGAGCAGCAGCAGGGAGACCAGCCCGTAGCCGAGGTCGCGCCGGGCCGCCGGCCCCCGGACCAGTTCGCGGGCACGTCCGCGCCGGCCCTCCGCCCCGCCCCGCGGCCCCGACGGTACCGACCCTGACGGTACCGACCCCGGCACCACCCGCCCCGACCGCACCCGCCCCGACGGCCCCGCCCCGGGCAGCACCAGCCGCAGCCGCCACCGCTCGTACCCGGTCACCGCCCGCCCCGCCAGGGCCAGCGGCGGCAGCACGACCGCCACCGCCAGGGGCCCCAGCCCGCCCCACAGCAGCACCGGCAGCGCCGCCAGCCCGGCGGCCGTCGCCCCCACCACGGCTCCCGCGAGCAGGAAGCCCAGCGCGCGCCACGGCCACACGGAGCCGAGGAACGCCGACGGCCGCTGGGCCAGCGCCTCCAGTGTGTTGCGGACAGCGATCACCCTGCCGACCCTAGCCGCCGCCCACCGCCCGCCGCAGGGGTGCTGGCACTACCTCTGTTCTCGCCCCAACGCCCCTGCGCTCCGCCACCGTTGACGGGTTGCCTGGGACCATGACGAACTCGACCGACACGGTCCTCCTGCGGGCCGTGACCAAGCAGTACGGCACCGGCGACCGCGCCGTCACCGCACTGGACGACGTGACCGTCGCCTTCCCGCGCGGCAGCTTCACCGCGGTGATGGGCCCCTCCGGCTCCGGAAAGTCGACGCTGCTGCACTGCGCGGCCGGCCTGGACCGGGTCTCCGACGGCACCGTGGTGATCGACGGCACCGAACTCGGCGACCTGGACGAGACCCGGCTGACCCTGCTGCGCCGCGAGCGCCTCGGCTTCGTCTTCCAGTCCTTCAACCTGGTCTCCGCGCTGACCGCCGAACAGAACGTGGCCCTGCCGCTGCGGCTGGCCGGGCGCCGCCCGGACCGGGCCGAACTCGCCACGGCGCTCGCCGAGGTGGGGCTCGGCCACCGCGGCGGGCACCGGCCGAGCGAGCTGTCCGGCGGCGAGCAGCAGCGCGTCGCGATCGCCCGGGCGCTGATCACCCGGCCCGCCGTGCTGTTCGCCGACGAGCCGACCGGTGCCCTGGACACCCGTACCTCGCGCGAGGTCCTCACCCTGCTGCGCGGCATCGTCGACCGCCACCGGCAGACCGTGATCATGGTGACCCACGACCCGACCGCCGCCGGCTACGCCGACCGCGTCCTGCTGCTCGCCGACGGACGGATCGTGGAAGAGCTGCACGGCCGCAGCGAGGCCGCGGTCATCGCCGGCCGGATGGCCGCCCTGGAGGCCCCGGCATGCTGAGCCTCGCCACCGTCCGCGCCCGCTGGACGTCCCTCCTCGGCACCTTCGTCGCGCTCGGCCTGGGCGTGACGGTCCTGGCCATGACCGCCCTGGTGCTCACCTCGGCCGAACCGGAGGTGCCCCGACGCTACGCGGGCACCCGGGTCGTGGTGCAGAGCCCCGCCGTCGACCAGTCCGACGGCACCTTCACCCCGGGCCGGCCCTGGTCGCGGGAACGCACGCGGGAGCTGCTGCGCGCCCTGGCCGCCGTTCCGGGCGTGGACCGGGCCGTGCCGGACCGCGCCTTCTACGCCCAGCCGGTGATCGACGGAAGGCCGGTGGGCGCCCCGGGCCCGGAACCGCGCGGCCGCAACTGGTCCGGCACCGCGTTCGGGCCCGAGCGGCTCGTCGCGGGCGGCCCGCCGGCCGACGAGCACCAGGTGGTGCTGGACGCCTCGCTGGGCCTGGCACCCGGCTCGCCGGTCACCCTGCTCACCGCCGCCGGGCCGGCCCGCTACACCGTGTCCGGCCTCGTCTCCGGCACCGTCTCCGGCACCGTGTCAGGAACTGCCCCCGGGACCGTCGACCCGCCGTCCCTCTACCTGTCCGACCGCGCCGCCGAGGCGCTCGCCCCCGGGGTCCGGGTGATCGGCCTGGTCACCGCGCCGGGCGCCGACGTCCCGGCCGTCGCCGCGGCCGTGGCCTCCGCCGTGGGCGGCGACGGGACGGTGCTGCACGGCGCCGCGCTCACCGCCCTGGAGGACAGGAGCGCCGAGAAGACCCGCTGGATCGGCCTGCAGATCCTGACCGCGACGGCCGGGCTGACCGCCTTCGTCTCCGTCTTCGTGGTCGCCTCCACCTTCGCCTTCGCGATCGTCCAGCGGCGGCGCGAGTTCGGCCTGCTGCGCACCATCGGCGCCACCCCCCGTCAGATCGCGCGCACGGTGTACGCCGAGTCGCTCGGGGTGGGCGTCGCGGCCGGCGGCGCTGGTGTACTGCTCGGCGCGCTGCTGGCGCCCGCGCTGGGCGCGCTGATGGTCGAGGGCGGCCTGGAGCCGGCGGGATTCACCGTACGGTTCCGGGCGCTGCCGCTGCTCGGCTCCTTCGCGCTGGGCCTGGTGGTCGCGCTGCTCGGGGTCTGGTCGGCCTCCCGCCGGGCGGCCCGGACGGCCCCGCTGGAGGCGCTGCGCGAGGCCGCCGTCGAGCACCGGCCGATGACCCGCGGCCGGTGGATCGCCGGCGGGATCTCCACCGCCCTCGGGCTCGGGCTGGTGGTGGTCGCGGCCGGCAGTGAGTCCGACAGCATGATCAACAACGCCCTGTACGCGGCCATGGCGCTGATCGTCGGCCTCATGCTGTTCGCACCCGCCGTCCTCCCGCCGATCGTCCGTACGGTCTGCCGACCGCTGTCCGGGCTGCGCGGCGCCACCGCCGCGGTGGCCCGGGAGAGTGCGGTGACCGCCGTCCGGCGCACCGCCTCGACCGCCGCTCCGGTGCTGGTGACGGTGGGTTTCGCGGTGCTGATCGCCGGACTGTTCCAGCTGCGGGCCGGCGGCTACGCGCTGGAGGAGACCGTCCGGCAGCAGGCCACCTCGGTGGTCACCCCGCAGGGCACACCCGGGCTCTCCGACGCCGCCGTGGCCGCCGTACCGGGCGGTGCCTCGCTGCTGCCCACCCGGCTCTACGCCGGCGGCACCGACCACGTCGGCGCGGTGGGGATGAGCGAGGCCGCGTTCCGCGGGGCCCGCACCCGGATGACCGTCACCTCCGGCTCCCTGGACGGCCTGACCGGCGAGAACACCATGGTGGTCAAGGCCGGCACGGCCGCCTGGCTGGGCTGGACCACCGGCCACCGCGTCCCGGTCACCTTCGAGGACGGCAGTACCGTGGACGTCACGGTCGTCGCGGAGATCACCGACGGCTCCGCCACCGCGAGCGTGCTGCTGACCACCCGCACCGTCCGGGCGCACGACCCCTCGGCGCTCACCTCGGTCGTCTACACCGCCGGCGCCACCTCGTCGGCCGTCCTCGCCCCGCTCGGCGCCCGGGCGCTGAGCAGCGCCGAGTACGCCTCCCGCACCACCTCCGAGGACGACGCCCTGGTCCGGATCTTCCTGGTCGTCCTGATCGGCACGTCGCTCGGCTGCAGCAGCCTGGCCGTCGCCAACACCCTGCTGATGGCCACCGCCCAGCGGGCCGGGGACTTCACGGTGCTGCGGCTGTCCGGCACGACCCGCCGTCAGGTGCTGCGGATCGTGGCCGCCGAGTCGACCCTGGTGGTCGGGATCGGTGCCGCGCTCGGCCTGCTGATCGCGGTGGTCACCCTGGCGGGCGTCCGCTCCGGCCTCTCCGCCCGGCTCGGCACCCGGGTCGACCTCGCCCTGCCCTGGTCGACCATGGCCCTCACCACCGGCCTCTGCCTGCTCCTGGCCCTGCTCGCCGGCGTGCTGCCGGCCCGGGCGGCACTGCGCCGGCCCGGCGCCCGACCGGCCGACTGACGACCGACTGACGACCGACTGACGGCCCACCACGCGGATCGGCTGCTCCCGGTCGTCCGTTCCGCCCGGCAGTTCGACCGGCAGCAGGCCCGGATCGTCCTGCTCGGCGTCCCACCGGTCGTAGGTCGGATCCAGGAGGACCATCACCGGGACCAGCCACGACAGCCGTCAGCGGAACACGACCGGCGGCCGGTCCGGTCGGCCGGACCGGCCGGACCGGCCCGCCCCGCGGGTTCGGGATCAGCGCTCGGGCCGGGCCCGGTCCCCCTGCTCGGCCAGCGCCTTGATGCCTTCGAGGGTGGCCGTCATGCCGGTGCGCAGCTCGTTCAGCCGGAAGTCGACGATCTTCTCCTCCAGTTCCGGCTTGGCGTCGATGACCAGGCTGGCGCCACTGCGGCCGGGGCCGATCACCACCGACTGGCGCAGCCGGGTGCCGTCGCCCTCGGGGGTCAGCTCGAAGCGCCACCGGGCCAGTGCCCCGCCGAGGTCGGACACCGGCTCGCCGTAGCGGCCGTCCGCGTCCATCACCCCCCAGGCGAAGACCCGGCGGCCGTCGGGCCCGGCCGGTCCCGTTCCGCCGGCCGGTCCGGTCAGCTCCGTCACCTCGGAGACCGTCCGCCAGTCGGGCATGCCCGCGCGGGTGTTGTGCCCCTCGAAGCGGGCGCCCGGCGCGGGGCCGTCCGCTCCGTCCAGCCAGGCGACGCGGTGGAGTTCCGGACTGAGCCGGGCGGGCAGGCCGATGTCCGTCACCAGCTCCCACACCCGCTCCACCGGCGCCCCGACGAACACCTCGCACCGCGTACCCGGACCATCGGCGTACCGCATGCCCGTTCCCCCTCCCGTCGTACGTCACCGCGCACATCGTGAACGTGCGCACCGTGACCGTGCGCATCACCATGAACGGCAACCTGAACATCGATGTGCACACCGGCGCGCACATCGCCTTGCGCGGATGCGGGTCGACACCCGCCCGTGCCCCCGCCACGGCGTCCGGAACGCCGGCGAGGGCAGCGGGCGGGTTGCCGCCCTGGGCCCTGGATCGATGATCGATCCCGCGGAACATCCAAGTCAATCCGCCGATTTACTGGGGTACCCCCAAGCGATATCTTGGGTCCCCGTGACCATCGACGACCTCCGCGTCTTCGCCGCGGTCTGCCGGGCCGGCTCGCTCAGCGCCGTCGCCCGCGACCTGAACCGCACCCAGTCCGCCGTCAGCCAGCACGTGAAGCGGCTCGAACGGGAGGTCGGCCTCGCCCTGATCGAGCGCCACCCGCGCGGGGTCGTCCCCACCAGGGCGGGGAGCCTGCTGCGCGCGGCGGTCGCCACCGGGCTCGGCAGCATCGACCACGCGCTGCACCGGATCGCCGAACTCGCGCGCGGCGAGGGCGGATCCGTACGGATCACCACCGGGGCCACCAGCATCCGGCACTTCATGTCCGCGGCCGTGGTGGACTTCCGGCGGCGCTTTCCCCAGGTCAGCCTGGAGTTCCAGACGGAGGTCTCCAGTCGCAGCTGCCTGGAGTCGCTCAACGCCGGCCGGGCCGACCTCGCCTGGATCACCCTCGGCGTCCCGGCCCGGGGCATCGACCAGCGGCCGGTGGTCGACCTGCCCTGGGTGCTCGCGGTCGCGGCGGGTGACCCGCTCGCCGGCCGGGCCCGGATCTCGCCCGCCGACCTCCAGGACGCCCGGCTGATCGGGCTGCCGCAGAACTCCGTCTCCCGCTCCCAGGTCGAGGCCTGGCTCGGCAAGTCGGGTGTCCGGCCGGTCTTCGACACCAGCGTCGCGGACTGGGACACCGCGATCCTGCTCGCCGAACTCGGCCTCGGCCACGCCGTCGTCCCCGCGCTCCCGCAGTGGCAGGGTCCCGGCCACCCCGGCCTGCGGCTGCTCCCGCTGCCCGACCTGCCCGCCCTCACCGCCGGCTGGGCCGTGCGGGACTGGGAGAACCTCGGCCCGCTCGCCCGCGCCTTCGCGGACACCGTCGCCGCCCACTGCGGTCGCGGAACCCCGCCGGCCGTCGGACCGGGGAGGGACTGACCCGGCGACCGGCCGCCGCTACCCCTCGTCCTGCCGGGCTGTCCGGTCCCCTGCCGACAGGACGCCTCCGACCGGCATCCACACCCTGTCCCGGGAGGTCGCCGTCCGCAGCGGGGCGAAGTCTTCCGGCAGGACGTCCAGCAGACTGCGCACGCGGTCCCCGCCCCGCACGGCGAGCGCCGCCTCGCAGCGCAACTGCCTCGGCAGCTCCGGCCGGTGGGTCAGCTCGTGCCACAGCGCCGGCCGCAGCCAGTGCCGTCCCTGCGGATCGGCATGGGCCCGCACCCACGCCCGACCCAACCGCTGGGCGAGGCCGAGCCCTTCCGCCCGTTCCTGCAACCTCAGGAGGGTGGGGGTGTCGATCACCTTGACCTCGCCGGGGAGGTCCTCGTACCGGTCCATGGCTCCATGATGCCCGGCGCCGCCGTACGGGGCGCCGTGCGAGTGCCGCACGAAACTCCGTGGCCGTAGAAGCTCAGCGGCCGTAGAAGCCCAGTGGCCGCAGCGGCTCAGCGGCCGTAGAAGGAGTGGCCGCGCCCGATCTCCGCGAAACCCCGGCGGCCGTACCACGCGCGCGGCCAGTCCGCCGCGTCCGCGAGCAGGAACAGCCGGGGGATGCCGGCTTCGGCCGCCAGCGCCAGGCCGGTCGCCAGCAGGGTGTCGCCGTGCCCCGCGCCGCGATGCCGCGAGCCGGTCACCAGGTCCTCCAACTGGGCGAGCCGGGCGGACGGTTCGAGGTAGAGGTCGCTCCAGGCCGCGACCTCGCCGGTTCGCGTCCGCGCGGCCAGGAAGTGCACGCGCCCGGCGCCGCGCAGCCGGGCGGCGCGGCGGTCGGTGAGCTGCCGGGCGAGCTCCTCGTCCTCGATCCACTCCCGCTGCTGACGCAGCACCGCCTCCCGCACCTCGTCCAACTCCACGGGGTGCGCGGCCGGTTCGGGATGCGTGCAGCCGTCCGTCGAGCGGGTCAGGATCACCTCGCCCTGCCGCTCCCACCCCGCTGCCGCCAGCACCGGGGCTGCTCGCCCGCCCGACTCCTGGTCCAGCACGGTGACGCGGTACCGGTCGCGCGGCCCCAGCCACCGGGCGGCCAGCCCGGGCAGCGCCGCCGGGTCGGTTCCCGACCCCTCGACGATCAGTTGGTTGTGCTCCTCGGAGCGGTCGTACTCGGTGTTCCGGACGGCGAACACCCCGGGAAACTCCGGTAGTTCGAGGACCTCCTGCGCCTGGCGGCGGGCGAAGGCGGCACGGAAGGCGGTCACGCGGGCGAGGAGATCCGACATGCCGTCATGGTCGACCCTCGACCGCCACCGGACAACGGATTTCCCGCACCCGCCTCAGGAGGCCGCGCCGGAGGACGAGCGGTCCAGGAAGCGCCGGATGCCGTCCCGGACGCCGTCGGTCGGCACGGTCGCCGCGAAGGCCGCCGCCTCCACCGCGAGCCCCTCGTCGATCGGCAGGTTGATGCCCCGGGTCACGGCCCGCAGGCAGGCGGCCACGGCGGTCGGCGCGTGCCGGACGATCCGCTCGGCCAAGTTCCGTGCGGTGTCCAGTAGTTCGTCGGCCGGGACGACCGAGTTGACCAGGCCGATCTCGGCGGCGCGGGCGGCCGGGATCGGGTCGCCGGTGAGGATCAGCTCCAGGCCGCGCTTGCGGCCGGCGTGCCGCGGCAGCCGCTGCGATCCGCCGAAGGGCGGCGGGAAGCCGAGCGAGATCTCGGGCTTGGCGAAGCTCGCGTGCTCGGCCGCGACGGCCAGCGGGGCCGCCTCGGCGATCTCGCAACCGCCGCCGTAGGCCAGGCCGTTGACGGCCACGATGACCGGCTTGGGAAGCTCCTCGATCCGCCGGGCGAGGGTGTGCCCGCGCCGGACGAACTCGCGCAGCGCCCGCTCGGGCCCGCCCGCGACGCTGGCCGCCAGGGACGGGATGTCGGCCCCCGCGCTGAACGCCCGCTCGCCGGCGCCGGTGAGGATCACGGCGCGGACGGTGTCGTCGGCGTCGATCCGGTCGAGTTCGGCGAGCAGCGCGTCGATCGTCGGGTAGTCGAGGGCGTTGAGCTTCTTCTCCCGGTCGATGGTGAGGGTGACGACGTGCCGGTCCCGCTCGCTGCGGATGGTCATGGGCGCGTGCTCCGTTCCTGGCCTCGCTGCTGGATGTGACGAGGCTAGGAACTCCCGGCCAGGACAATCCACTTATTGTCCTGGATACACTCGGGCACGCACCCGGGCACGCCCGTGCCTCCACTCCCGGGAACGGCAGGTGACCCGTGCGACCGCCCTCCTACAAGGCCATCGTCGACGAGTACGCGACCGCCATCCGCTCCGGCGCGCTCCCGGCCGGCACACGGTTGCCGACCCACCGCACCCTCGCCCGCGAACGGCGGATCGCCCTCGCCACCGCCACCCGGGTCTACACCGAACTGGCCGCCGCCGGACTGGTGGTGGGCGAACAGGGCCGCGGCACCTTCGTCCGGCTGCGCGCCGGCTACGACGGCCTCGAACCCTCCCGTGCCCTCCCGGTGCCCCGGGTGGCCGACCTCTCCTTCAACCAGCCGCTCACCCCCGGGCAGGGCGACCGGCTGCGGCGGGCCCTGCGCGCGCTCGCCTCCTCCGGCGACGCCGAAGCCCTGCTGCGCCAGCACCCGCCGGGCGGCCACCGGCACGACCGGGCCGCGGTGGCCACCCACCTGCTGGACCGCGGGATCGACACCGCACCCGGGAACGTCCTGCTCACCAGCGGGGCGCAGCAGGCCCTGGACTGCGTCCTGCGGACGCTCACCCGCCCCGGCGACGTCCTCGCCGTGGACGCCCTCGGCTACCCGGGCATCAAGCTGCTCGCCACCGCCCACGGGCTGGACCTGGCGCCCGTCCCGGTCACCGCCGCGGGCCCGGACCTCGACGCGCTCGACCGGCTCTGCCGCGCCCGGCCGGTGCGGGCGGTGTACACCCAGCCGACCGTCCACAACCCGCTCGGCTGGGTGCTCGGCCCGGAACAGCGCGAGCGCCTCGTCCGACTCGCCGCCGACCACGGCTTCACCCTGATCGAGGACGGCACCTACGCCTTCCTGGAGGCCGCGCCGCCGCCACCCCTGCACGCCCTCGCCCCCGAGCGCACCTGCTACCTGGCCGGTCTCTCCAAGAGCGTGGCACCGGGCCTGCGGTTCGGCTTCGCCGTCCTGCCCGGCCATCTGCTCCGGGCCGCCACCACCGCCCTGCGCACGGCGGCCTGGGGTGCCCCCGGCCTGATCACCGCCCTCGCCACCGGCTGGCTCGCCGACGGTACGGTCGCCCGCCTGGAACGGGAACGCCGCGCGGACGCCGCCGCCCGCCAGGCCGTCGCCCGCACCGCCCTGGCCGGCCTGACCACCACCGCCCACCCCACCTCCTACATCCTCTGGCTCACCCTCGAACCCCATCAGCGCCCCGACCACGCGGCCGCCGCCCTGGCCGCCGAGGGCATCCTGGTCTCCACCGCCGACGCCTTCGCCACCACTCCCCACCACCCCAACGCCCTGCGCCTGGCCCTCGCCACACCCCCGCTCCCCGTCCTCCCCGCCGCCCTCACCCGCCTCCGCACCACCCTCGACGCCATCGCCCCCTGACCGACTCCCCCGCCCCCACCACGCCGCACCACGAGCCGACGAGCCGACGTGCCCGACGTCCCGCTCCCGCTTCTCCCTACTCCGCGCCCTCGACCGACCCGCGGGCGAAGCGGGCGCTCCACTCGGCGAGCAGGTTCCGCAGCGCGTCCGGGGCGAGCACCCGGAACTCGGCGCCGAGCGAGCCCAGGGCCATGGCGGGCCAGTCGAGCGAGTCGGCGGTCATCCGCAGCCGGCAGCGGTCCGGGGTGACGGGTTCCACGGTGGCCCAGCGGCCGACCCTGGCCCGGACGTGCTCCGCCGGCGACTCGATCAGGGCCTCCACCAGGTGCGGCCTGGGTATGCCGTTGAGGCCCGCGCGGACGAACTCGGCCGCGTCGGCCGCCGGGAGGGTGCGCGGGGCGAAGCGGGCGCCGCTGCCGGAGGGGGCGGTGAGCCGGTCGAGGCGGAAGGTACGCCAGTCGGCCCGGTCGAGGTCGTACGCGACCAGGTACCAGCGGCGGTTCAGGCAGACCAGCCGGTGCGGTTCGACGTGCCGTTGCGTGCCGCGCCCGTCGGCGGCCGTGTAGGAGAACCGCACCCGCTCGTCGTCCCGGCAGGCGAGCGCCACCACCGTCAGGATGTCCGGGTCGACGCCCGCGCCCGTCGGCGGCCCCCAGTCCACCGGGACGGTCACCGCGCGCAGTGCCTCCACCCGCCGTCGCAGCCGGGCGGGCATCACCTGGACGACCTTCGCCAGCACCCGCACCGAGGCCTCGGCGACCCCCTCCACCGGGCTCTCGGCCGCCGACTGCAGCCCGACCGCGAGGGCCACCGCCTCCTCGTCGTCGATCACCAGCGGCGGCAGCGCCGCGCCCGCCGCCAGCTGGTAGCCGCCGTCGACGCCGCGCTGCGCCTCGACGGGGTAGCCGAGTTCGCGCAGCCGGTCGATGTCGCGGCGCAGGGTGCGGACGGAGACGCCGAGCCGGTCGGCCAGTTCGTCGCCCGGCCAGTACCGGTGGGTCTGGAGCAGGGAGAGCAGTCGAAGCGTCCGGGTGCTGGTGTTCGCCATGCGTCGATTCTCCCCGGGATTCAGGACAGGAAGTGGCCGCAATGGTCCGTAACGTTGTTCTTGTCCGAGGGAGCAGGACCCGAACGAAAGGCCTTGACGATGACCACGACCTCCGCCGCCCAGAACCTGACCGGCGAGCGCGCCGACCTCCTGACGGCCCTGGAGAAGCAGCGGCACTTCCTGCGCTTCACCACCCGCGACCTCACCGACGAGCAGGCCGGCCTGCGGACCTGTGCGAGCGAGCTCTGTCTGGGCGGCCTGATCAAGCACGTGACCAACGTCGAGCGGCTCTGGGCGGAGTTCATCGTGCAGGGCCCGTCCGCGATGCCCGACTTCACCAAGTGGACGGAGGAGGACCTCGCCCGCCGCGCGGACGAGTTCCGGATGCTGCCCGGCGAGACGCTGGCCGGCGTCCTCGCTGACTACGCCGAGGTGGCCCGCCGCACCGACGAGCTGGTGGCGGTCCTCCCCGACCTGGACGCCACCCAGCCGCTGCCGAAGGCCCCCTGGTTCGAGGGGGACGCCCGGTGGTCGGCCCGCCGGGTGCTGCTGCACGTCGCCAACGAGACCGCCCAGCACGCCGGTCACGCCGACATCATCCGGGAGTCGCTGGACGGTGCGAAGAGCATGGGCTGAGCCCGGCCCGCGGCACGGCGGCGGGGCCCCTCGGCGACATCCGAACCCGACGGGCCCCGCCGCCGTCCTCAGGCCCGCCCGACGAAGGTGAACCCTGCCCCGTCGACCACGCCGCGGACCAGCGCCTCGTCCAGCGGCTGCGCGGAGGCCACGGTGACCCGGCCGCTCGGCGCGTCGGCGCTGACGTCGGTGACGCCGGGCAGGACGGCGAGCCCGGCGCTGACCGTCTTCTCGCAGTGGCCGCAGCTCATGCCGTCGACGGCGAATACGGCGGTGGTGGACATGACGGCGCCTCCGATGGCGTTCCGGACGGGACGGGCTCGACCCGGGCGGGTCGAACCCGACGCGTCGACTCCGACGAACCGACCCGGACGGGTCGACCCGCCCGCCCTACGACACCCGATTCCGACGGCGCCGCCCAGGGACACGCCGCCCGGGTGACACCATCGAGCGGTTCCGGGAACCGCCCGGGCCTCCCGTCCGACTGGGCCGTGCCGTGGCGCGCGCCACGTCCTGAACCGCCGCGGCGCCCCGTCCCGTTCCTCCAGGTACCACCCTTTCGCCCGCCGATCCCGTCCTGGAGCACCTCCGCCATGTCCACTCTGGCCCCGATCCACGACCGACCGGACACCACCGCCCTCCCGATGACCCACGACGCCCTGCGCGGCGAGTCCGCCCGCCTCGCCGAGCCCTGTCGCGCGCACCCGGACGCGGCGGGAGCGGGCCGTTGAGGGCGCTCACGCGGCTCCGCCGCTGCAAGCCCCGGCACGGCGCCCTCGCCCTCGCGCTGACCGCGGCGCTGACCGCCGGGCTGCTCTGGTGGCAGCCGTGGAGCGACGGGGACGGGGACCGGCTGGCGTTCACGACCGCGTCCGGCGGCTCGGCCCGCTTCGGCACCGGCGAGCGCCTGTACCGCTACAAGGTGCGGGTGGAGGACGGGATCGCGGAGAGCCCGGCGCAGTTCGCGGCCGAGGTGGACGCCGTCCTGGGCGATGTCCGGCGCGGTTGGGCGGCCGGCGGCACGGTCTCGTTCCAGCGGGTGCCCGCGGACCCGGTGGACTTCACCGTCTACCTGGCCACCCCGAGGTCCACCGACCGGATCTGCGGCCAGTACGGGCTGGACACCGGCGGCTGGGTGAACTGCGGCGTCACCCACCAGGTGGTCATCAACCTCAAGCGCTGGACCGAGCTGTCCGAGTTCTACCGGGGCCGGCCCGAGCTGTACCACGCGCTCGCCGTCAACCACGAGGTCGGCCACATCCTCGGCAACGGCCACGTCGACTGCCCCGGCCCGGGCGCCCCGGCGCCGGTGATGATGCAGCAGATCAAGGGGCTGCACGGCTGCGTCCCCAACGGCGTGCCGTACTCGGACTCCGGCACCCTGCTCACCGGCCCGCCCGTCCAGGCCCCCACGAACGCGCCGTGACCCGCCCGCGCCCGACCCCCGTACCGGGCCCGCGTCCGGAACACGGATAATCCTGGTCGGACCGGACGCCCCCGCACCGCGCGACCGGGCCCGCCCGTGTCCGCTGCCGGTCCCGGTGCTGTCCGCGGTCGGTGCCGGTGGAGGAGAAGCGTTGAACGGTGTGCCCGGCGGGGAGATCCTGGACTGGCCGGTGCTGCTGGAGGCCGCCGAGGCGGCCGCCCGGGCGACCGCGGGCCGGGGCCGGGTGGCGGACTACATCCCGGCGCTCGCCACCGCCGACCCGGAGGCCTTCGGCATGGCCGTCGCCACCGTCGACGGGGAGCTGCACGGCGTCGGGGAGTGGGAGCGACCGTTCTCCGTCCAGAGCGTCTCGAAGCTGTTCTCGCTCGCCCTCGCGGTGGCGTACGGCGGCGACGCGCTCTGGCAGGGCGTCGGCCGCGAGCCGTCCGGAAACCCGTTCAACTCCCTGGTGCAGCTGGAGACCGAGCACGGCATCCCGCGCAACCCGTTCATCAACGCGGGCGCCCTGGTGGTCACCGACCGTCTCCAGACCATGACCGGTGACGCCTCGGGTGCGGTACGGGAGTTCCTGCGCCGCGAGTCCGGCAACCCGCTGCTCGACACCGACCCGGTGGTCGCCGCCTCGGAGGCCGAACACGGCCACCGCAACGCCGCGCTGGCCCACTTCATCGCCAGTCACGGCAACCTGCAGAACCCGGTCGAGACCGTGCTGGAGCACTACTACGCCCACTGCGCCGTGGCCACCAGCTGCCGCGACCTGGTGCTGGCCGGTTCCTTCCTCGCCCGCTACGGCGTGCGCGCCGACGGCACCCGGCTGATGTCCCGCAGCGAGACCAAGCGGATCAACGCCGTCCTGCTCACCTGCGGCACCTACGACGCCGCCGGCGAGTTCGCCTTCCGCGTGGGCCTGCCGGGCAAGAGCGGCGTCGGCGGCGGCATCCTCGCCATACTCCCCGGCCGCGCCGCCGTCTGCGCCTGGGGCCCGCGCCTGGACCAGGCCGGCAACTCCGTCGCCGCGGTCGCCGCCCTGGACACCCTGACCACGCTCTCCGGGTGCTCGGTGTTCTGAAAGCACGCAAGGGGAGAACGCGGGCCCCGGCCGTCCGCACAGCGACCGGGACCCGCGGGTCCGATGCGAGCGCCCCGCTCCCGGGGCGCTCGCCGCGAGGGGCCCTACTCCACCGTCACGCTCTTCGCCAGGTTGCGCGGCTTGTCCACGTCGCGGCCGAGGGCGACGGCGGCGTGGTAGGCCAGCAGCTGGAGCGGGATGTTGAGCAGCAGCGGGTCCAGTTCGGGCTCGCTCTTGGGCACCAGGATGCAGTGGTCCGCGAGCTTCTCCTCCGGCCGCCGGTGGGCGACGGCGATGATCCGCCCGGAGCGGGCCTTGATCTCGCCGAGCGTGGTCAGGTTCTTGTCCAGCAGCTCGTCGTCCGGAACCAGTGCCACGGTGGGCAGTTCGGGGCTGATCAGCGCCAGCGGGCCGTGCTTGAGCTCGCTCGCCGGGTAGGCCTCGGCGTGGACGTAGGAGATCTCCTTGAGCTTCTGCGCGCCCTCGCGGGCCACCGGGAAGCCGCGCACCCGGCCGATGAACATCATGCCGGTGGAGTCGGCGTACTCGGCGGCGAGCCGGGCGATGGCCTCGCTCTGCTCCAGCACCTCGCGGATCTGGTCCGGCAGCGCCTGGAGCGCCGAAACGATCCGGCGCCCGTCGGCGGGCGACAGGTCGTGGATGCGCCCGAAGTGCAGGGCGAGCAGCGCGAAGGCGACCACGGTGGAGGTGAACGCCTTGGTGGAGGCGACCGAGACCTCCGGACCGGCGTGCAGGTAGATACCGCCGTCACACTCTCGGGCGATAGCACTGCCCACGGTGTTGACGACGCCGAGTACCCGCCCGCCCTTGCGCTTGACCTCCTGGACGGCGGCCAGCGTGTCGTAGGTCTCGCCGGACTGGCTGACCGCCACGTACAGGGTGTCCGCCTCGATCACCGGGTTCCGGTAGCGGAACTCCGAGGCCGGCTCGCTGTGCGCGGGGATCCGGGCCAGCTCCTCGATCAGCTGCGCGCCCATCTCGCCCGCGTAGTAGGCCGATCCGCAGCCGAGGATCTTCACCCGGCGGATCTCGCGCAGCTCCCGGGCGTCCAGGTTGAGGCCGCCGAGGTGCGCGGTGGCGAAGCGCTCGTCGAGCCGGCCGCTCAGGGTGCGCTCGACCGAGCCGGGCTGCTCGTGGATCTCCTTGAGCAGGAAGTGCTCGAAGCCGCCGGTGTCGTAGGAGTCGACCTCCCAGTCCACGGTGGACGGCTGGCGGTGCGTGGTGCGGGCGTCCGCGGTGAAGGTGCGGAAGCCGTCGGCCCGGACGGTGGCCAGCTCGCCGTCCTCCAGGTGGACGACCTGGCGGGTGTAGCGGACCAGCGCGGAGACGTCCGAGGCCGCGAACATCTCCTTCTCGCCGATGCCCAGCACGATCGGGCTGCCGTTGCGGGCGACCACGATCCGGTCCGGCCGCTCGCCGTCGAGCACCGCGATGCCGTAGGTGCCGACCACCCGGGCGAGCGCGGCCCGTACCGCGTCCTCCAGCTCGACGCCCTCGGCGACGTTCGCGGCGATCAGGTGGGCGAGCACCTCGGTGTCGGTCTCGGAGCGGAACACCGCGCCGTCGGCGGTGAGCTTGGCGCGCAGCTCGTCGGCGTTCTCGATGATGCCGTTGTGGACGACGGCGATCCGCTCGGCGTTGTCCAGGTGCGGGTGCGCGTTGGCGTCACTGGGGACGCCGTGGGTGGCCCAGCGGGTGTGGCCGATGCCGGTGGTGCCCTTGAACCGGGCCGGCACGGCGGCGGCCAGGTCGGCGACCCGCCCCTTCACCTTGCGGAGCTTGATCCCGCCGCTGCGCCCGGTGACGGCGACGCCGGCCGAGTCGTAGCCGCGGTACTCCAGCCGCGCCAGCCCCTCCAGCAGGAAGGGGGTCGCATCCTTGGGGCCGATGTAGGCCACGATTCCGCACATGCGTGGTCTCCTCTTCGAGGTCTTCAGAAGGTCGGGAACGACGGCTCAGCCGTAGACGATCCGCCGCAGCTGGCGGGCCGAGAGCTCCGGCGCCGAGACCCGGCGCTGCGGCAGCTCCTCGGCGAGCCTGGCGAAGATCCGCTCGTTGGTCAGTCCGCGCGCCTGGAGCTCGGTGTGGCGGCGGCGCACGTAGTCCTCGGTGCTCTCGGAGAAGTACGCCAGCACCTCCGCCACGACCCGCGCCGCCTCCCGGGGCCCGAGCGGGCTGGTCCGGGTGAGGTGGGCGAGGAGGTCTTCGTGGGGGTGGGGTGAGCTCGGCACGAGTGAGGAGCCTAGGTCGGCGGGCCCGCCGAAGCCAAAGTTTCTGCCCGAAATCGGGCAGACATTACGACTTTCAGACTGGATTCACTCCTTCTTCACATTCGACCGCCGAACGGCCACCCGATCACCCCCGTTCCCGAAAGCCCCTTGAAGCGGCACCAACTCCGCACGTAGCGTGACCCCCTGAACACGAAGCGGAAGACCGGAGGCTTGCTGATGTGCGGGATCACCGGATGGGTCGCGTTCGAGCGCGACCTCACCGCCGAACGGGGTGTCCTCGACGCGATGACGGCCACCCAGGTCCGCCGCGGCCCGGACGCCGGCGGCGTCCACCTGGAGCCGCACGCCGCGCTCGGCCACCGCCGGCTCGCGGTGATCGACATCGAGGGCGGCGTCCAGCCGATGACGGCCGAGCACGACGGCCGGACGCTGGCCGTGCTCACCTACAGCGGCGAGGTCTACAACCACCGCGAACTGCGCGCCGAACTGGAGGCGGCCGGGCACCGCTTCCGCACCCGCAGCGACACCGAGGTCGTGCTGCGCGCCTACCTGGAGTGGGGCGAGCACCTGGCCGAGCGGCTCAACGGCATGTTCGCCTTCGCGGTCTGGGACGTCCGGCGCGAGGAGCTGCTGCTGGTCCGCGACCGGATGGGCGTCAAACCCCTGTACTACCACCGCACCCCGGACGGCGTGATCTTCGGCTCCGAGGTCAAGGCCCTGCTCGCCCACCCCGCCGTCCGCCCGGTGGTGGACCTGGACGGGCTGCGCGAACTGCTCGGCTACACCCGCACCCCCGGCCTCACCCCGTACCGGGACATCCACGAGGTCCGGCCCGGGCACGTCGTCCGGGTGCGCCGCGAGGGCCTGTCGGTCCGCCGCTACTGGGCGCTGGAGGCACGCGAGCACCGCGACAGCCTGGAGGCCACCGTCGCCACCGTCCGGGCCCTGCTGGACGACATCGTGCACCGCCAGCTGGAGGCGGACGTCCCGCTCTGCTCGCTGCTCTCCGGCGGCCTGGACTCCAGCGCCGTCACCGCCCTCGCCGCCCGGACACTGGGCGCCGCCGGGGCCGGCCCGGTGCGCTCCTTCTCCGTCGGCTTCGCCGGGCAGAGCGAGACCTTCCACGCCAACGACGTCCGGCAGACCCAGGACGGCCCGTTCGCCCGGCTGCTCGCCGCGCACGTCGGCGCCGACCACAGCGTCGTCGAGCTGAACGCCGCCGACCTGACCGACCCGTCCCGGCGCTCCGTCGTGCTGCGCGCCCGCGACCTGCCCAACGGCGTCGGCGACATGGACACCTCGCTGCTGCTGCTCTTCCGGGGCGTGCGCCGCCACTCCACCGTCGCGCTGTCCGGCGAGTCCGCGGACGAGCTCTTCGGCGGCTACCGCTGGTTCCACGACCCGAAGACCGTCGCCGTCGAGGACTTCCCCTGGGCCCTCGGCCTCACCGGCATCGCCGGCGGCGGAGCCACCCCGCGCGAACACCTCCTGGACGCCGAACTGCTCCGCAAGCTCGACCTGGACGGCTACCGCAGGGCCCGCTACCGCGACGCGATCGCCGAGGTCCCGCACCTGCCGGCGGCGGATCCGGTGGAACGCCGGATGCGCGAGATCTCGTACCTCAACCTGACCCGCTTCGTCTGCATCCTGCTCGACCGCAAGGACCGGATGAGCATGGCCAACGGGCTGGAGGTGCGGGTGCCGTTCTGCGACCACCGGCTGGTCCAGTACGTCTTCAACGCCCCGTGGGCGATGAAGTCCTTCGACGGACGGGAGAAGAGCCTGCTGCGCGCCGCCGTCCGGGACGTGCTGCCGGACGCGGTCGCCCAGCGGCCGAAGAGCCCGTACCCGGTCACCACCGACCCGCACTACCCGGCGAAACTGCGCGCCGAACTCGCCCGGCTCGCCGCCGAGCGCACCTCCCCGGCCCTGGACCTGCTCGACCGGCGGCGCCTCGCCGACGCGCTCGCCCCGGACACCGACCCGCAGTCCGTCCGGCTGGCCGTCGACCTCGCACTGGACTTCGACGCCTGGCTGACGGACTACCAGGTGACGCTGGAGCTGTGAACGGTCGGGGCCCGGCGCCCCGACCACCGGAGCGGTGAGCGCCGGAGCCCCGGAACGACGGCGCGAGGAGAACACCGGAGGCCCCGAACGGCGGCACGCGGGGCACCGGGGCGCGGGTGCCACCACTCGGACGGCGCAGTGGCGCGTGCCCGCGCCCCCATACTCCGTCCGGGTGATTGTGAGGGGGAGCATCCCGCCGGTCCCGGCGGTCCGACCGTGCGATAGCGTCGCCGACACCTCCCGAATGGCGGGCGAATTCGCGGATTAACCGCTCATCTGCCGTCAGGATGGGAGCGAAACGTTCACCTCGATCCGCCGGGGGATCCCGTCATGCAGCCGCGAGTCTTCGCGATTCTCACCGCCCTGCTCCTGGGCGTCCTGGGCCTGGGGTCGGTGGCCGTCACCGACTGGTCGCCCGCGGCGTCCGGCGCGGCCCCCGCCGCCGTCGCCCCCGGGGCCCCCGCCACCGGCGCCCGGCCGGCCGCGGCCGGGCCGGCGAGCGCCACCCCGACCGGCGACCCCGCGGTGTGGACCCGCTCCACGCTGCGCAACAAGCTGATGGCCGAAATGGACGCCACCGACCCCGGCGTCGCCCTGGCCGACCTCGACAGGATCACCAAGGAGAAGCCGTACACCGTGCGCTTCTGCCACCCGATCGCGCACGAGCTCGGCCACGCGGCGGTCAAGCGTTTCAACGCCGACTTCCAGAAGGTCATCTCCTTCCCGCACGAGACCTGCGCGGCCGGCTACCTGCACGGCGCGGTCGAGGAGATGCTCAACGCCTCCGCCCAGCCCGAGACGGACCTGCTCAAGCTCTGCGCGCCCAAGAACAGCGGCCCCTGCATCCACGGCGTCGGCCACGGCACCATGTTCGTGGTCAAGCAGGACGTCGCCAAGGCCCGCGACCTGTGCAACAAGTTCCCCACCGACCAGAACCGGATCCGCTGCTCCGAAGGCCTGTTCATGCAGCTCTTCGGCCCGGACGAGGAGGACGAGCAGGCCAAGGCCAACCTGCCCGCCGACAAGCTCGCCCAGGACCCGCTCTACCCGTGCAAGGACCAGCCGGCGCTGTTCCAGTCCGCCTGCTTCTTCTACGCCCCGACCTTCTACCTGTCCTCGCACGACTACCCGAACCACCCCGAGGTCTACGCCGAGGCCCTCAAGTGGTGCCTCAACGGCAAGGCGAGCGGCGGGGCGGTGGACTGCAGCCGCGGTGTCGGCTCGCGCACCATGAAGTACAACCTGGACCGCGAGGACTGGGCGGCCGAGCAGTGCGCCACCGCCGCCGACGGCTGGCAGCGCAAGGCCTGCGCCGAGGGCCTGGTCAGCTACTACACGGTCAACTACACCGACGGGGGCGCGGCCGGACGGCTCTGCGCCAAGATCACCAACAAGGAGATGCAGGGGTACTGCCGTTCGGCGAGCGGCCTGTCCGGCTCGCTGGACTGACGCCCCGGTCTCCCGACCGACACCCCGGTCCCGGTATGAGGGCCCGCGCCGCACGGCGCGGGCCCTCATGCGTAAGATCGCCCGATCATCGCCTGATCAGGGTGCGCCAAGGACGCCGCGCCTCGCCCAGCCCGTCCCCCGGCCTCCCTGGAGCACGCCATGACCACCGAGGACTTCCCCGGCACCGACCTCCCCGGCACCGACTTCCGCCGCGCCGCCCACGCCACCGCCGACCTGGTCTCCGACTACCTCGCCGAACTGCCCGGCCGCCCGGTCTGGCAGCCCATGGACGAGACCGCCCGCCGGGCCCTGCTCGACGCCCCGCTGCCCACCGAGGGCCGCCCGCTCGACGAGCTGATCGGCGCCATCGGACGCGACGTCCTGCCGTACCCGATGGGCAACGGCAACCCGCGCTTCTTCGGCTGGGTCAACTCCGCCCCCGCCCCCGCCGGGGTGCTCGCCACCCTCGCCGCCTCCGCCATGAACCCCAGCTCGGCCGGCGGCGACCACGCAGACGTCCACCTGGAGCGCGCCGTGGTCCGCTGGACGGCCGAGCTGGTCGGCTTCCCCCACCCCGCCGGCGGCGGCCTGCTCACCTCCGGCACCTCGATGGCGACCATCGTCTGCCTCGCCGCCGCCCGCGACCGGGCCGCCCGGCGGGCCGGCCGGGACGTCCGCGAGGAGGGCCTGGCGGGCCTGCCGCCGCTGGTCGGCTACGTCACCGGCGAGACCCACTCCTGCGTCCGCAAGGCCGCCGAACTCCTCGGCCTCGGCAGCAGGCACCTGCGCACCGTGGCCACCGGCCCCGACGGCCGGCTGGACACCGCCGACCTGCGGGCAGCCGTCGAGCGCGACCGCACGGCCGGCCTGCTGCCCTTCCTGGTGGTCGCCTCGGCGGGCACCGTCGGCACCGGCGCGGTGGACGCGTTCGACCCGATCGCCGACCTCTGCGAGGCGCAGGGCCTCTGGCTGCACGTCGACGGCGCGTACGGCGCCTTCGGCCGGCTCGACCCGGCGATCGCCCACCGCTACGCCGGCCTGGAGCGGGCCGACTCGCTCGCCCTCGACCCGCACAAGTGGCTCGGCGTCCCGGTCGACTGCGGCTGCGCGCTGGTCCGCGACGCGGAGGAGCTGCGCGGCACCTTCAGCGTCGTCCCGTCCTACCTGCGCGACGAGGCGGCCGGCGCGCTCGGCTGGTTCTCCGAGTACGGCACCGAGCAGACCCGTCCCTTCCGGGCTCTCAAGGTCTGGGCCACCATCGCCCACAAGGGTCGCGCCGGCCTCGCCCGGGACATCGCCCGGTGCACCGCGCTGGCTCGCCGGCTCGGCGAACTCGTCCAGGCCGACGAGGAGTTGGAGCTGCTCGCCGAGGTGCAGACCTCGATCGTGGCGTTCCGCCACCGCGCCCCCGGCCTGGACGGGGCCGCGCGCGACGCCCTCAACCGCGACCTCCCCGCCGCCGTCCAGCGGCGCGGCCGGGTCTTCGTCACCGGGGCCCGCCTCGGCGGCGCCGAGATGCTCCGCGCCTGCCTCCTCAACGCCGCCACGACGGAGGCCGACCTCCACCTCCTGCTCGCCGAGGTCAGAGCCGCGGCCCGCGAGCTGCTCGGGTAGGCCGCCGGACGCCGTCCGGCCTCCCGGGGCGGCCCCGCGCGTTCCTCCCGTAACAGCCCGGCGCGGACCGTAACCGGCTGGTCACGACGGATGCCCGACCGGGAAACACCGGTCGGGCACGGTGGCGGCATGGAGCATTCGAAGCCCTCTCCCCGCCGTGCCCCCGGTGCCCCCGCCGCCTTCCGCGCCCCCGCCGGTCCCCGTGCCCGCCGCACCCGCCACTGGCGCCGTGACACCGTCGAACTCGCCGCCGTCTTCCTCTCCGTCACCGCCGCCGACCTGATCGCGAAGGTCGTCGTCCACGGCCCCGAGGGCCCGGCCGTCCTCGTCGGCTCCGCCCTCGCCCTGCTCGCCGTCACCCTCCTGCACGCCTGGGTGTCCCCGCACGCCCCGCCCCCGACCACCCTCTGGCGCGTCCGCACCACCGTCCTCGCCCACACCCCCACCACCCTCGCCGACCACCGGATCACCCTGCTCTCCCTCCACCCCCAGGAGCTCTTCCTCCGCACCGAGCACTCGGTGACCCCGGCCGTTCTGACGACGCTGCTGACCACCACCGGCCACACCCTCCAGGACGCGCCGACCCGCATCGCCTGAGCCGTCGCCTCAGGCCGGGCCGGGGTCGTTGGGGTGGGGTTCGAGCGGAGTCACCACGGCGGTCATCCACGGCCACATCGGAAGGCTGCCGAGCACCTCCGCGCGCAGTTGCGCCTCGTCGGCCGCCCGCCAGACGCCGAGGCTGCGCCGTTCGCCGACCGGGCGCCACAGCCTGGCCAGGTGGCCGGTGGCGGCCAGCTCACGGGCCCGGACGGCCTCGGCGGCGCGCCGCCGGTCGACCTCCTCCTCGGCGGTGCCCTCGGGTACGGCGGTGGTGATCTCGACCAGGAACTCCTTCACGGTCCTGCTCCCTTCTCGTCCCGCCCCCACCCGCTCATCCTCGGCCCGGCACCCGCCCGCCGCCACGACCGGCCCGCCCCCGGTGGGCCGCTCGGGTGGTCGCGCCGGTCACGGCGGCCACCGGATGGCACGGGCGGCACACGCCCACCGGAAACACCGGTCGTGCCGGCGGCGGCCCGAGGAGGGCGGCCGCCGCCGGCGGCGGATTCCCGGGAGGCGTCAGCCCTGGTCGGCGGGCTGCACGACGCACACGGCGTTGCCGAGCATCGGCCCGAAGCCGCCCAGCAGGGCGCCGAGGACCTGGTGGCAGGCGGCGGCCTCCTCGGGCGTCTTGGGGCCGTTGTGCTCGTCGGCGGCCGCAGCCGGCTGGGCGAGGGCGAGCGGCAGGGCCAGCAGCAGGGCGCAACAGGCCGTGGCCAGTGCGGAGTTCTTCACGGACCGGGCAGCGGACGACGGAGCGGACGGCGGACCGGATCGCGGAACGGACGACTGGACGGACGACTGAACGGACATCGGAAAGCCCCTTCGGTAGGGAGTCGGGATCGGCGGAAAGCCGAGCCATCCCTATCCGAAGGGGCTTCCCCGCTGACGGATCCTGGGCCGTCCGTGAGCGTGTCCACATCATCCGATCAGCGGTCCGGGAGCTCCCCGGGGACCGTCCGTTCCACCTCCCGGATCGCGGCGGCCAGCTCGCCCACCCCGTGCTCCCGCAGCACCCCGTAGTGGTCGCCGGCCAGGTCGACCACGGTGGGCGGGGCGGCCGAGTAGCCGGTGCTGCCCTCGATGAAGGAGTAGTCGTCGCCCGCGGCCTTGAAGACGGTCACCGGCGCGTCCAGCCGCCGCTCGGCGAGCTCGCGGAAGCTGTACTCGAACTCGTACGTCTCACCGACGATCCCGGTGATCCGCCGGATGAGCTCCTCGTCCAGCTCCGGCAGCATCCGGTGCACGGAGGCCACGAAGGTGGGCTCGTCCACCGTGTCGGCCAGGCAGCGCTCCAGCTCGGGGCCGCTGATCCGGCCGGTGAACACCCCGAACAGGATGGTCAGGTACCCCTGGTCGGCGTACGAGGCCTCGCGGCCCCAGCGCTCGCCGTCGGCCCGGCGCACCTTCGGGTTGCCCGGGCAGATCAGCAGCAGCCGCTCCACCCGCTGCCCGGCCCGCTCCAGCTGCCAGGCCGCCTCGAAGGCGACCCGGGCGCCGAAGGAGAAGCCCCATAGCGTGTACGGCCCCCGCGGCCGCACCCGGCGCAGTTCGGCGACGTCGGCGGCCGCCATCTCCCCGATGGTCGGGTACGGCGTCTCGCCCGGGTTGATGCCGTGCGCCTGGATGCCGTAGAAGGCCCGGTCCCCGCTCGCCTCCCGGCCGAGCAGCCGCAGGTTCATCGGGTAGCCGCCCAGTCCGGGCCAGCAGAACACCGCCCGGTCGGCCCGTCCCGGGTGCAACCGGATCAGCCGCGAACCGGCGGCTCCTGTCCTGCCCGCGCCGTCCTCGCCGCACGCCTGCTCGACACGCGCGGCCAGCTCGCCCAGCCGGGGGCACTCGAAGAGCACCTGGAGCGGCAGGGCGATGCCGAACTCCCGGTTGATCCGGTGGACCAGGGCGACGGCGATCAGCGAGTTCCCGCCGACGGCGAAGAACTCGTCCGTCACCGAGGCGTCCTCGTACCTCAGCGCCCGCCCCCAGGCCTCGGCCAGCCACCGCTCGTACCCGGTGGCCGGGGCGACGTATTCGCCGCGCACGTCGGCCGTGCGGACGGCCTCCGAGGCGGCCAGCGCCTTGAGGTCCACCTTGCCGTTGGCGGTGAGCGGCAGGGCGTCCGTCACCAGCACCCGGTTGGGCAGCATGTAGTCGGGCAGCAGGGTGGCCAGTTCGTCCTTGATGATCTCGGCCGGGCCCTTCATGTGAACGGTGTCCTCGTGCATGCCCTCGCTGCTGATCTGCTCCTCGCTCACCCTGCCGCCGAGGAAGAAGTACGACGGGCCGGGGGTGATGCCGAGGCCGGCCAGGATCTCGTCGATGCGCCGCGAAGCGGGCAGCGGGTGGCCGGACTTGGAGCTGTAGCCGGAGGACATGAAGCCCAGGGACAGGCCGTTGCGCTGGAGGCGGTGCAGCACCGCGCCGAGCGCGATGTACTCCAGCCACTCCTCCTCGGCGCGGCCGACGGCCGTGATGCCGAACGCGGCCCGGGCGTAGACGGCCTGGTTGATCGCGATCACGTGCCGGGATTCCACCACCTCGTCCGAGACGTGCGTCAACTCGCCCTCGGCGTACCGGTAGAGGCCGCCCGGCAAGCCGTCCACCCGGTCCTGGTGGGCCTGGACGTACAGCTCGGTGCGCTCGGCCCGGGCCGGGCCGCCGGCCCGGACGACCGCGAAGCCGCCCAGGTAGTGGTCCTCCCCCGCGACGTCCAGCCGGTCCTTGACGGCCGGGTCGAGGCCGAGCGGACGCACGTCCAGCCCGTACTCGGGCAGCACCTCCTCCAGGACGCCCAGCATGTGGCCGGTCTCGAACTCCAGCACCTCCCGGATGTTGTTGCGGTAGACGGGTTCGACGGCGCCGTGCTTCCCGGAGAAGTGCAGCGTCAGGTACGCCTCGGCCCGGGTCCCGGCCGGCCCGATCCGGACCAGGACGTGCTCGACCGGGTGGTAGTAGTACAGCCCGGCCGCGAGCCCGTCCAGGCCGCCGGTCTCCAGGTACAGCTGGGTCGCGTACAGCGCGCCGGGCGAGGCGTAGGCGTACTTGGGCAGCAGCCGCTCCTCACTGTGGAACTGGCCGAACCACCGCAGGACGCGGCCGAGTTCGGGCAGGCTCAGCAGCTCCGGGTCACGGCCGAAGGTGCCGGCCGGGCGCGGGGCGAGCAGCGCGGTGAGGTCGTCCCGGGTGACCGCGCCGCCGTCGTAGAAGCGGTAGGTCTTGCGGGCGAAGACCTCCCGGCGCTGGGCCGCGGTCTCCTTCCGGCCGGGCAGCTCGACCCGCTCGCGGCCCGCCAGCCGGTCCCGGTCGCGCAGGCCCGGGTCGGACAGCTGGGCCTTGACCTGGAGCTTGCTGGCCTTGGACTGGTGGTGGCCGCCGTGGACGCCCTGGTCCATCAGGGCGGCCTCGCGCGGGTTGAGCTCGACGCAGGCGACCAGGTTCGGGTGCCCGGTGCGGCCGTCCCCGGTGACGACGGCGGCCGCACGGCGCACCCAGGTGTGCTCCTCGATCGCGCGGGCGATCTCGTCCAGCTCGACCCGGTACCCGCGCAGCTTGACCTGGTTGTCCACCCGGCCGGCGAACTGGAGGGTGCCGTCCGGGTTCCACCGCACGAGGTCGCCGGTGCGGTACAGCCGCTCGCCGGGGGCGAACGGGGAGCGGACGAACCGCTCCGCGGTCAGCTCCGGCCGGTTCAGGTAGCCGCGGGCCAGCTGGACGCCGCCGATGTACAGCTCGCCCACACCGTCGGCGGCCACCGGCACCAGCTCCTCGTCGAGGACGTAGCACTCGGTGTCGGCCACCGGGCGCCCGATCGGCACCGATCCGGCGCCGTCGGCCGGATCGGCCGGGTCCACCAGGTGCGAGGTGGCGTTGATGGTGCATTCGGTCGGGCCGTACAGATTGACCAGGGCGGCCTGCGGCAGGGCCCGGCCCAGGTCGCGGGCGAGCCGCCGGGAGAGCGCCTCGCCGCCGGAGAACACCCTGGTCAGGCCGGTGCACCCGGCGAATCCCTCGGTGTCCAGCAGCGCCCGGAGCAGGGTCGGCACGCACTGGAGCGCCGTCACCCCGTGCCGTCGGACGGCGGCGACCAGCGCCTCCGGGTCGCGGTGGAGGCCGGGGGTGCCGGCCACCACCCGGGCGCCGACCGCCGGGGCGAGGATCTCCCACTGCGCGGCGTCGAAGCTCATCGGGGTCTTCTGCAGCACGGTGACCTCGGGGTCGAGGTGGCCCGCGGAGTGCATCCAGTGCAGCTGGGAGACCACCGAGCGGTGCTCGATCATCACGCCCTTGGGCCGGCCGGTGCTGCCCGAGGTGTAGATCACATAGGCCAGCGACTCCGGTTCGACGGCCTCCCGCCCCTCCGCGTCCCGCGGCGGCGGGGCGTCCTCGACGGCGAGGACCGCCGTCCCGGCCGGGGCCAGCGCGGCCAGCCGCTCGCACAGGTGCGCCTGGGTGAGCACGATCCTGGTGCCGCTGTCCTCGATCATGTAGCGGAGCCGGTCCTCGGGGTACTCGGGCGACAGCGGCAGGTAGCCGGCCCCGGCGTACAGCACGCCCCAGGCTCCGGCGACCAGCTCGACGGACGGCTCGACGTACAGGCCGACGCAGCCGTCCGGGCCGGCGCCCAGGCTGCGCAGCCGCTCGGCCAGCCGGCGGGCGGTCCCGACGAGCTCCTGGAAGGTGAGGCCGCCGCCGGCGCCGAGCACGGCCGGCGCGTCGGGCCGCAGGCGCGCCTGCCGGTCGAGCAGGCCGGTGAGCGCGGTGCCGGCCGGAGCGCGGCGGGCGTGCGGGACGACGGGGGTGGCGGCGGCGGCGGTGGTGTCGGTGGTGGTGGGGACGGACGGGGTGTCACGCATGGGAACGGCCTTCGGTACGTGGACGTACGGGGCCCGGCCTCCTGCTCACCAGGAGCACCGGGACGCAACCCACCGTCGGCCGCCCGCCGTCCCACCCGCATGAGGCACCGGCCGTGACCTGCGCCGACACCGTCCCGGCCGGACGGCCCGCGGTCCCGGGCCGGGGCCCGCCCGGTCCCACCCCGCCGACCACGCCCCGGGGCATTCGCGCGTTCACGATCACGTAACCGAACGGAAGCGCACCGTCGGTAGCGTCGGCGGCATGAAGGCATCACGCACACGCCCCGAACGGCTCTGGCACCGGCCCTTCCGCAGGCCCGACCGCAGGTGCGCGGCGCCCGAGGGCCAGGCCACCCGGCTGCCCGCGCTCACCGGCGGGCCGTACCGGACCGTCCGGCCGCACCCGCCCGCGACCCGCGCCGCCCGGACGCCGGAGGCCCCGTCCCGGCTGTCCCTGCCGGACGGGACCGGGCTGCTGCTGCGCCCGGCCGGGCCGGCCGACCGGGAGGCGGCGCTGGCGATGCACGGCCGCTGCTCCCCCGCCTCGCTGCGGCAGCGCTACCACGGCCCGGTCCGCGACGCCGGCCGCTACCTGGACCACCTGCTGGACCCCCGGCACGGCCGCAGCTTCGCGGTGACCGCCCCGGACGGACGGCTCGTCGCGCTCGGGCACCTGATGTGGGACGACGGCGAGGCCGAGCTGGCCGTCCTGGTCGAGGACGGCTGGCAGCGCCACGGGCTGGGTCTGGCGCTGCTGCGGCGGCTGTCGGCGGCGGCCCGGTCGGCCGACGTGCGGACGGTGTACGCGGTGACCCACGGCACCAACACCGGGCTGATCGCCGCGATGCGCCGGCTGGACGCGCCGCTGGACTTCCGCGCCGAGGACGGCACCCTGGTGATCACCGCCACGTTGGCCGCCGGCGATCCGGCCGACTGTGCCCACCGTCCGGGCCACTGATCATTTCTTCACCAGATCCTTACCCGGGCACCTCGGGAACCCGGCGGTGCCCGTGGAGCGTCGTCAAGGAGTAGGGGCTCGGCCGGGGCCGAAGCCCCGGGGTCGCTCCGTACACCGCCCTCCTCGACGGGCCCTCAGCCGCACCCGCGAACGCGTCGCAGCAGGCGGCACGGGGTCCGGATCGTCCGGCCGGGCGACGGAGTCGGTAGGCTGACCCCCGTCCCCGCCGCCCGACGGCCCGTTATCCGGCCGCGAGCGGTGCCGCAGCAAGGAGGAACCACTGAGCATGGCAGGCACCGAATCGGAGCCCACAGGCGCACGCGACGCCTCGCTGCCGGCCCGCGCGAAGATCGCGGTGACCGCCGGGCGGGTCGCCGCCGCCGTGTCGCGCAAGGCCGGACGCGGGAGCGGCTCGGTGATCGGCGGCAAGGTCGCCCTCAGGCTCGACCCCGACCTGCTCGCCACCCTCGCCGACCACCTCGACGTCGTCCTGGTCAGCGCGACCAACGGCAAGACCACCACGACCCGCCTGATCGCCGAGGCGCTGCGCGCCGCCGGCCCGGTGGTCTCCAACGCCCTGGGCGCCAACATGCCCGCCGGCATCACCTCCGCCCTGGCCGGCGGCACGGACGCCCGCTTCGGCGTGATCGAGGTCGACGAGAAGTACCTGGCGATGGTCGCCCGCGACACCCGCCCCAAGGCGATCGCCCTGCTCAACCTCTCCCGCGACCAGCTCGACCGCGCCGCCGAGACCCGGATGATGGCCGAGAAGTGGCGTGAGGGCCTCCAGAACACCGAGGCCGTGGTCATCGCCAACGCCGACGACCCGCTGGTGACCTGGGCCGCCTCCTCCTGCAAGAAGGTGGTCTGGGTGGCCGCCGGACAGGCCTGGAAGGAGGACGCCTGGTCGTGCCCCGCCTGCGGCGGTGTGATGCAGCGCCCCGGCGACGACTGGTTCTGCCAGGACTGCGGCTTCCGCCGGCCCAACCCGCACTGGGCGCTCCAGGGCACCCACGTGATCGACCCGCAGCGCGGCGCCTGGCCGATCCAGCTCCAGCTGCCCGGCCGGGCCAACCTGGCCAACGCGACCAGCTCGGCCGCCGTCGCCGCCGTCTTCGGCGTCGCCCCGCAGGTCGCCCTGGAGCGGATGCGCTCGGTGGCCGCCGTGGCCGGCCGCTACGACGTGGTCCAGTACCAGGGCCGGGACATCCGCCTGCTGCTGGCCAAGAACCCGGCCGGCTGGCTGGAGACCTTCTCGCTGATCGACGGCCCGCCCGCCCCGGTGATCCTCTCCGTCAACGCCCTCGACGCCGACGGCACCGACACCTCCTGGCTGTGGGACGTCGACTACGAGCGCCTCGCCGGGCACCCGGTCTTCGTGATGGGCCAGCGCAAGCTGGACCTGGCCGTCCGCCTGGAGGTCGCCGGACTCCAGTTCCACGTGGTCGACACCCTGGAGCAGGCCGTCCGGATGGCCCCGCCCGGCCGGATCGAGGCCATCGCCAACTACACCGCCTTCCAGCAGCTGCGGAAGGTCGTGGCCGGCTGATGCCGCGCCCGCACACCAGTCTTTACGTGACGGAAGGCCTTCGAGGATGAGTGAGAGCAGCCTGCGCGTGGTCTGGGTCTACCCGGACCTGCTCAGCACCTACGGCGACCGGGGCAACGCCCTGGTCGTGGAGCGCCGGGCCCGCCAGCGCCACCTCAACGTGACCCGGATCGACGTCCGCTCCGACCAGGCGATCCCCACCAGCGGTGACATCTACCTGATCGGCGGCGGCGAGGACCGCCCGCAGCGCCTGGCCGCCGAGCGGCTGCGCGCCGACAGCGGCCTGGTGCGGGCCGCCGAGAACGGCGCGATCATCTTCGGCGTCTGCGCCGGCTTCCAGATCATGGGCCACGAGTTCATCAACGACCTCGGCGAGCGCGAGCCGGGCCTGGGCCTGCTCGACGTCTGGACCGCCCGCGGCGAGGGCGAGCGCTGCGTCGGCGACGTGCTCGCCGACGTCGACCCCCGACTCGGCCTGCCGCAGCTGACCGGCTTCGAGAACCACCAGGGCGTCACGCATCTCGGCCAGGGCGTGCAGCCCTTCGCCACCGTCTCCGTCGGCCGGGGCAACGGCACCGGGGACGGCACCGAGGGCGCCTGGCGGGACACCGTGTTCGGCACCTACCTGCACGGCCCGGTGCTGGCCCGCAACCCCGCCGTGGCCGACATGCTGCTCAAGCTGGCGCTGGACGTCAACGCCCTGCCGCCGGCCGACACCACCTGGTACGACGCGCTGCGCGCCGAGCGCATCGCGGCCGCGACGCGCCCCCAGTAGTACGTCCGGTACGCCCCGGCCGGGTGCCCGCCATGCGGTCACCCGGTCCGCGGGTGGCCCCGGAAGTACCACAATGGGGCTGCCTACTGCACACCCTCCTCGGCAGCAGGCTGCAATTCCGCGCGGGGGCGCCGACGGCGCCGCTCCCGCGTCGGCTCCTGCCCGGCCGGACCAGGGGCCGTATGCTCGACTTCACGGCCGTTTTCGGGCGTTCTGTCCGGATCGGCCGGTCCTTCACCCCACGGCCACCTCCCCGCCATCGCGGCGTGGGAGCGCCCCGTTACGGTGACGGCTCGTCGTCCCAGCCTGTAGTCCGGCCGTTCCTCGGTTCTGCTCGGGAGTTGCAAAGCTAATGCGTATTGGAGTGCTGACCAGCGGCGGTGACTGCCCCGGCCTGAACGCGGTGATCCGCTCCGTGGTCCACCGGGGGGTGGTCGACCACGGCGACGAGATCATCGGGTTCGAGGACGGGTGGCGCGGATTCCTGGAGGGCCACCACCGACCCCTGACCCTGGATTCGGTGAGCGGCATCCTGGCCCAGGGCGGCACCATCCTCGGTTCGTCCCGGGTCCAGCCGAGCCACCTGCGGGACGGCGTCGAGCGGGCCAAGCGGTACTGCTCCGACCTCGGCCTCGACGCGGTCATCCCGATCGGCGGCGAGGGCACCCTCAAGGCCGCCAAGCTGATGAGCGACGCGGGCCTGCCGATCGTCGGGGTGCCGAAGACCATCGACAACGACATCGCCGCCACCGACGTGACCTTCGGCTTCGACACCGCCGTCTCGGTGGCCACCGAGGCGCTGGACCGGCTGAAGACCACCGCCGAGTCCCACCAGCGGGTCATGGTCGTCGAGGTCATGGGCCGGCACACCGGCTGGATCGCGCTGAACGCGGGCATGGCGGCCGGCGCCCACGCCATCGTCGTCCCGGAACGCCCGTTCCACATCGACAAGCTCACCGATGTCGTCCGCGAGCGCTTCGACCGCCAGAAGAAGTTCGCCATCGTGGTCTGCGCCGAAGGCGCCAAGCCCGAGCCCGGCACCATGCACTGGGAGGAGGGCACCAAGGACATCTACGGCCACGAGCGGTTCACCGGCATCGCCACCCAGCTCTCCCGCGAGCTGGAGCACCGCCTCGGCAAGGAGGCCCGCCCGGTGATCCTCGGCCACACCCAGCGCGGCGGCACCCCGACCGCCTACGACCGGGTGCTCGCCACCCGCTTCGGCTGGCACGCCGTCGAAGCCGTCCACAAGGGCGCCTTCGGGCACATCACCGCGCTGCAGGGCACCAACATCAACCTGGTGCCGCTGGCCGAGGCGGTCGCCGAACTGAAGACCGTGCCGCAGGACCGCTACCTGGAGGCCGAGACGGTCATCTGACCGCCCTCCGCCCCTCCCGAGGCCCCCGGACCGCGCCGTCCGGGGGCCTCGGCGCGTCCCGGGGACGGGCCGCCGCATCCGGCGGGCGTCCGCGGGCCCCGGCCGTTAGCGTGTCCGGCATGGAGATCCTCGCGTACGGAGTACAGGCCGACGAGCGGCCACTGCTGGAGCAGGCCTTCGCCGGCCGGCACGGGCTGCGCTGCCTGGACGTGTTCCTCAACCGCGACACCGCCCCACTCGCCGTCGGCTACCCCGCCGTCAGCAGCAGCGTCAACGATGTCCTGGACGCCGGTACCCTCGCCATCCTCGCCGCCGGCGGAACGAAGCTGATCGCCCAACGCTCCACCGGCTTCAACAACATCGACCTCGACGCCGCCGCCGAACTCGGCCTCACCGTCGCCCGCGTCTCCCACTACAGCCCGTACTCCGTCGCCGAACACGCCTGGGCCCTCGCGCTCGCCGTCAACCGCCGCCTCACCCGCGCCGCCAACCGCTCCCGCGAGTTCGACTTCCGCCTCGACGGCCTGCTCGGCCGGGACATCCACGGCATGACCGTCGGCGTCATCGGCACCGGCAAGATCGGCGAATGCTTCGCCCGCATCGCCGCCGGCTTCGGCACCGAACTCCTCGGCTGGGACATCGCCCCCAACCCCGCCTGCCTCGACCTCGGCATGCACTACACCGAACTGCCCGAACTCCTCACCCGCGCCGACCTGGTGAGCCTCCATGTCCCCCTGCTCCCCGCCACCCACCACCTCATCGACGGGGCCGCCCTCGCCCGGATGAAGGACGACGCCATCCTGATCAACTCCAGCCGCGGCGGCCTCGTCGACAGCGCCGCCCTCGTCGAGACGCTGCGCGCCGGACGCCTCTCCGGCGTCGGCCTCGACGTCTACGAGGAGGAGACCGGCGTCTTCTTCACCGACCGCTCCATCGAGGGCATCACCGACGACACCCTCGCCCGCCTCGTCACCTTCCCCCAGGTCCTCGTCACCAGCCACCAGGCCTACTTCACCCGCACCGCCGTCGGCCAGATCATCGACGCCACCGCCCGCAACATCGACGACTTCGCCGCCGGCCGCACCAACGAGAACACCCTCGTCCCCAGGAAGTAGCCCACCGGAATCCGGAACGCGAGCTCCTCGGTCCGCAGTCGTACGCTCGTGCCGGCCGCGGGTGGTGACCCGTGTCACAGGAACCGGTGTCGCCGCTCGGACAAGGCATGACGTGAACCATCCGCACTCCCGGCTCCGGGCCGGGAACCCCGAAGCGTTCCGCGACCTCTTCCGGGACCACGCCTCGTTGGTGTACCGCCACGCCGTGCGCGTGACCGGAAGCTGGGCACTCGCCGAGGACGTGGTCTCGCTGACCTTCCTCGAAGCCTGGCGCCTGCGCGGGAAACTCCGCGACGAGGGCGACAGTCCACGCCCCTGGCTCATGGGCATCGCCGTCAACGTGCTGCGCAACACGACGCGCGCCGCCCGCCGCCACGGCGCGGCCATGGCCCGCATGCCCGCGGTCGATCCGGTCCCCGACTTCGCCGACGAACTCGTCGGCCGCATGGCCGACTCCGAGCAACTCGCGGCCGCCCACAAGGCCTTGGGGCGCCTGCGGCGCTCGGAACGCGAGGTCTTCGCCCTCTGCGTCTGGTCCGGGCTCGGCTACGCGGAAGCGGCAGCCACCCTCGGCGTACCCGTCGGCACCGTACGCTCGCGCCTCTCCCGCGCCCGCACCCGACTGCGCAGACTCGCGGCCGAGGAACTGCGCGCCGCGAAGAAGAACACGGAACCGCTCCCGATCCCCGGACAAGTACAGGACAGCCGCAGCACTGCGGCCCGGCCGCACAAGGAGACGCACCGATGATCCGCAACTCGCGGCGGCGCACCGAACCGCTCGACCACGCGGAACTGGCCCGTCTGCTGCCGGCGCCGGCCGATCCCCAACTGGCGGCCAACCGCCAGGACCTGCTCGAGGAGCACCTGATGAGCGAGATCCACCGGCCCGAGCACGCCCCCGCGGCGTCCCCGGTGCGGCGCCCGCTGCGCCGCACCGTCCTCTTCGCGGCGCCTGTCGCCGCGGCCGCGGCCCTGGCCCTGGTCGTCTCCCTGAGCAACTCGGCCGGCACCGGCACCGTCGCCTCCCCGCAACCGGTCAAGGCACCCGTCGTGCAGATCGAGGAGGGGAGCACCGTCCAGCTCGCCTCGACGGTCCACGCGATCGCCGCCGCCGCGACGGCGCGCACCACGCCCCAGCCCGGACCGGGCCAGTACATCTACATCAAGAGCCAGGTCTCCTTCATGGCCACCCGTCACAACGCGGACACCGGGGAGTCCGTCACCTGGGTCCAGCCGCTGCACGACCGCGAGGTGTGGAAGTCCCCCGACGGCACCAAGGGCTGGCTGGACGAGCCGGGCTACCAGGACAAGGGCGGCATCACGCTGGACAACGACGAGCCCCGCAAGCAGCTGTCCTACAAGTGGCTGGCGGCCCGACCCGCCGACCCCGACGCGTTCCTGGAGTCCGTCTACTCGACGGTGAGCGGCAGCCGGGACCACGACCAGCAGGCGTTCAACGAGATCGGCTCCATCATCCGCGAGCAGCTCGTCCCCTCCGGCCTCGCCGCCTCGCTCTACGAGGCCGCCGGCAAGATCCCGGGCGTCGTCGTGGTCGAGCACGCACAGGACGCCTCCGGCCGCGACGGCATCGCGTTGGCGCGACTCGACCCCCAGACCGGCGAGCGATCGGAGTGGATCTTCGACCGGGACAGCCACCAGTACCTCGGCAGCCGTGGCGTGCAGGTCCGGGAGGTCAACGGCATCAAGCCCGGCACCGTCGTGGAGCGCACGACCATCCTCACCCGGGCCGTCGTCGACGCGAAGAACCAGCGTCCCGGCGCCGGGCAGGCCACGGCCTGACGGTCCGCACCGGGTGGGGCGGCCTACGCCCCCGTCGGCCCGGCGCCCGGGGGGGTCGGGCCGACGGCCGGTCAGGACCCGCTCAGGCCGAGCGCCTCGCGGTACCAGGCGGCGGCCTCCGGGAGGCGGGCCAGCGGGCCGGGGCCGGGCGGGCAGGCGGCGAGCCGCCAGATCCGTTCGCTGCGGTACCAGTGGTCGCGGGCGATCAGGCCGAACTGCCGCTCGGAGACCCGGCCGGGGGCGGCGGCCAGCAGTCGGCGGCACTCCTCCCACGGGACGGCCAGGCCGTCCGGGGCGGGCAGCAGGCCGAGGGCGGCCAGGGCGGCGAGCAGGTCGCCGCCACGGACCGGCCCGGGGTGCGAGGCGTGGTGGACGCCCGGCGGGGCGGCGTGCTCGTCCAGGGCGAGCGCGGTGATCAGCCGGGCCAGGTCGGTGCGGTCCACCAGGGAGAGCCGGGCGCTGCCGCCCTCCCAGCGGACCGGCACCCGGCGGACCAGCTCGGCCAGCGCGGGCACCACCCAGCGGTCGCCGGTGCCGGTCACCAGCCCGGGGCGCAGCACGTACCCGCCGGCCGCGAGCGCGTGGCCCTCGCCGAGCAGCCGGGTGCGGCTGGCCTCGGACACCGGGGCGGGCGGCACCTCGTCCACCTCGACGTCCGCGTGCGGGCCCTCGCCGTAGACCGCCGCCGTGGAGAGGTGGACGATCCGCCGCACCCCGGCGCGGGTGGCGGCCGCCATCAGGGCGGCGGTGCCCCGGTCGTTCACCGCCTCGCACTCCTCGGCGCCGCCGTCGACCCGGGAGGCGAGGTGCACCAGGGCCCCGGCGCCCGTGCAGAGCTCCGTGAGCGCGGCCGGGTCGGCGAGGCCGCCCGGTACCCAGGCGGTGCCGGGAGCGGCGTCCTGGGGCGGTGTGCGGGCCAGTGCCCGCACCGGGACGCCGCGCGCCGTGAGGGCCGCCAGCACGGCGGAGCCGATGAAGCCGGTCGCCCCGGTCAGTGCGACCGCGGGGCGCGCCGCGGATCCGTGTTCCGTCGCCATCTCCGACCCTCCCTGCCGACCGGCCGGTCAGTCTAGCCAGCGGGCGCCCCCGTGGGGAGGCACCCGTACGGAGGGGGTGGGGGGATGGCCCGAGGTAAGGCCCACCTAGGCTGTAGACCAAGCAAAACGGGCGAACCGGACCCCCACCGGGGACCACGAGGACGGAAAGCGGGACCCGCCGATGGGCGACGGAATGTCAGGCATGCACCACCACGGCGGGATGACCCGACTAGGCCCGTTCACCTTGTCCAACGTCTGGACCTGGTCCCCGGACTGGGTGTTCCTGCTCGGCGGCCTGGTCCTCCTGGGGCTGTACACGGCGGGCGTGGTGCGGCTGTACCGGCGCGGCGACCGCTGGCCGATCGGCCGGATGGTGGGCTGGGCGGCGGGTGTCGCCAGCCTGCTGCTGGTCACCTGCACCGGGCTGAACGACTACGGCATGGTGCTGTTCAGCGCGCACATGATCCAGCACATGGTGCTCTCCATGCTGACGCCGATCCTGCTGCTGCTCGGTGCCCCGATCACGCTGGCGCTGCGGGCGCTGCGCCCGGCCGGCAAGGGCCGTCCGCGCGGGCCGCGCGAGCTGCTGGTGGCTCTGCTGCACAGCCGGTACGTCCGGATCGTCTCGCACCCGGCGTTCACCATCCCGATGTTCATCGCGAGCCTGTACGGGGTCTACTTCACCCCGTTGTTCGACTTCCTGATGCAGTACCGCCTCGGGCACATCTTCATGATGGTGCACTTCCTGCTCACCGGTCTGGCGTTCTTCTGGCCGATCATGGGCGTGGACCCGGGCCCGCACCGCCCCGGCCACGTGATGCGGATCATCGAGCTGTTCATGGGGATGCCGTTCCACGCCTTCTTCGGCGTGGCGGTGATGATGGCCGCCCACCCGCTGGTCACCACCTTCACGGTGGAGGGCGCGCCACCGGGGACGAACCTGCTGGAGGACCAGAAGCTGGCCGGCGGCATCACCTGGGCGTTCGGCGAGATCCCGACCGCGATCGTGCTGATCGCGCTGGTCTACCAGTGGATGGGCTCCGAGCAGCGGCAGGCCCGCCGCCGCGACCGCTCCGAGGAGCGCACCGGCGACGCCGAGCTGGAGGCGTACAACGCCTACCTGGCCTCCTTGCACAAGCGTGACCGGCGCCCGGTCACGGCCCCGGCCGCCCCGGTCACCGGCGCCGCCCCGGCGGCCGACGTCGGCTGAGCCCGCCGCCCGCCGCGGAACCCCTGTTCCCGGGAACCCCCGTTCCGCCTCCGGAACGGGGGTTCCGCCGTTTCCGGCCGCCCGCGCGGCAGGGGCCCACGGGAGGCCGGAACGGCTGCGGGACAGGGGTTCCGCCGGGCCCCGGAACGGTCGTTCCGCCGCGGGCGTTCGAACGGATATGCACGTCCTGCTGTTCGTCGCCGTCCTGCTCTGCGGGTCCGTCCTGCTCTGGCCGCTCGGCTTCCTCGGCGTGGCGCTGTACCAGCGCCGTCGGCCCGCGCCGGCCGGCTCCGACTACCTGGTGGTCCTGGGCGCCGCGCTGGACGGCTGCGAGCCCGGTCCCCCGCTCGCGGCCCGGCTGGACGCCGCGCTGGAACGTTTCGCCGCCGAGGAGGCCGCCGGGTACGCCCCACTGGTCCTGGTGACCGGCGGGAAGGGCCCGCACGAGGAGTGCACCGAGGCCGCCGCGATGGCCCGCTACCTGACCGCCCGGGGCGTCCCGGCCGAGCGGATCCGACGCGAGGAACGGGCCGTGAACACCGCCGAGAACCTGCGGTTCAGCGCCGCCCTGATGGCCGCCGAGCGCCCCGGCTACCGCTGCACGGTGGTCACCAACGGCTTCCACACCGTCCGCTCCGCGCTGGCCGCCCGCCGGGCGGGCGCCACCGCCGCCGTGCTCGGCGCGGACGGCCCGCTGGCGCACGGCCCGTACCTCCTGCTGCGCGAGGCCGTCGGCACCGCCCTCGCCCTGCTCGGCCGGGCCTGAACCGCAGTCCGGGCGTGAACACCGAACCTACGATCCGGCGATCCGGCGATCCGGACGTGAACGCCGAGAGGCCCCGGGTCCGATGCGGACCCGGGGCCTCTCGTCGGCTCAGCTCGGCCGGGTTCAGCCGAGGTTGGCGAGCGCCTCGTTGAAGGTCTTGGACGGGCGCATCACGGCCGCGGCCTTGGCCGCGTCCGGCTGGTAGTAGCCGCCGAGGTCGACCGGCGAGCCCTGGACGGCGATCAGCTCGTCCACGATGGCCGACTCCTGCTCGGTCAGCGTCGCGGCCAGGCCGGCGAAGGCCTCGGCCAGCTCGGCGTCGGCGGTCTGCCCGGCCAGCTCCTGGGCCCAGTACATGGCCAGGTAGAAGTGGCTGCCGCGGTTGTCGATGCCACCGAGGCGGCGGCTCGGCGACTTGTCCTCGTTGAGGAAGGTGCCGGTGGCACGGTCCAGGGTGTCGGCCAGCACCTGGGCGCGGGCGTTGTCGGTGGTGGTGGCCAGGTGCTCGAAGCTGGCGGCCAGCGCGAAGAACTCGCCCAGGCTGTCCCAGCGCAGGTAGTTCTCCTTGACCAGCTGCTGGACGTGCTTCGGGGCGGAGCCGCCGGCGCCGGTCTCGAAGAGGCCGCCGCCCGCCATCAGCGGGACGACCGACAGCATCTTGGCGCTGGTGCCCAGCTCCAGGATCGGGAACAGGTCGGTCAGGTAGTCGCGCAGCACGTTGCCGGTCACCGAGATGGTGTCCTCGCCGCGGCGGATGCGCTCCAGCGAGAACGTGGTGGCCTCGACCGGGGACTTGATCTCGATCTGCAGGCCGGTGGTGTCGTGCTCCGGCAGGTACTGCTTGACCTTCTCGATCAGCACCGCGTCGTGGGCGCGGTTCTCGTCCAGCCAGAACACCGCCGGGACGCCGGTGGCGCGGGCGCGGGTGACGGCCAGCTTGACCCAGTCCTGGATCGGCAGGTCCTTGGTCTGGCAGGCGCGGAAGATGTCGCCCGGCTGGACGGCCTGCTCCAGCACCACGTTCCCATCGGCGTCGACCAGGCGGACGGTGCCCGCGGCGGCGATCTCGAAGGTCTTGTCGTGCGAGCCGTACTCCTCGGCCTTCTGGGCCATCAGGCCGACGTTCGGCACCGAGCCGATGGTCGCCGGGTCCAGGGCGCCGTGGGCGCGGCAGTCGTCGAGGACGGCCTGGTACACGCCGGAGTAGCTGCTGTCCGGCAGCACGGCGAGGGTGTCGGCCTCCTTGCCGTCCGGGCCCCACATGTGGCCGGAGGTGCGGATCATGGCCGGCATCGAGGCGTCGACGATGACGTCGCTCGGCACGTGCAGGTTGGTGATGCCCTTGTCGGAGTCGACCATGGCCAGGGCCGGGCCCTCGGCCAGCTCGGCCTCGAAGGAGGCCTTGATCTCGGCGCCCAGGTGCGGCACGTTGTCGAGGCCGGCCAGGATGCCGCCGAGGCCGTTGTTCGGGTTCAGACCGGCGGCGACCAGCACCTCGCCGTACTTGGCGAAGGTCTTCGGGAAGAAGGCGCGGACCACGTGGCCGAAGATGATCGGGTCGGAGACCTTCATCATGGTGGCCTTGAGGTGCACCGAGAACAGCACACCCTCGGCCTTGGCGCGGGCGACCTGCGCGGCCAGGAACTCGTTCAGGGCGGCGGCCCGCATCACCGAGGCGTCGACGACCTCGCCGGCCAGCACCGGCACCTTCTCGCGCAGCACGGTGGTGGCGCCGTCCTCGCCGAGCAGCTCGATGCGCAGCGCACCGTCGGCGGCGATCACGGCGGACTTCTCGGTGGACCGGAAGTCGTTCTCACCCATGGTGGCGACGTTGGTCTTCGAGTCGGCCGTCCAGGCGCCCATGCGGTGCGGGTGGGTCTTGGCGTAGTTCTTGACCGACTGCGGGGCGCGGCGGTCCGAGTTGCCCTCGCGCAGGACCGGGTTGACGGCGCTGCCCTTGACCTTGTCGTAGCGGGCGCGGACGTCCTTGTCCTCGTCGGTCTGCGGGTCGTCCGGGTAGTCCGGCAGGGCGTAGCCCTGGGCCTGCAGCTCGGCGACGGCGGCCTTGAGCTGCGGCACCGAGGCCGAGATGTTCGGCAGCTTGATGATGTTGGCGCTCGGGGTCTTGGCCAGCTCACCCAGCTCGGCCAGCGCGTCGCCGATCCGCTGCGCCTCGGTCAGACGCTCCGGGAAGCTCGCGATGATCCGCCCGGCCAGGGAGATGTCGCGGGTCTCCACGCGCACACCCGCGGTCGAGGCGTAGGCCTGGACAACCGGCAGGAACGAGTAGGTCGCCAGGGCCGGAGCCTCGTCGGTGTGCGTATAGATGATGGTCGAGTCAGTCATCGGTACTCCGCTTCACGTCTCCAACGTCTTGACGTCAAGATATCTCGTCACGGGCCTCCGGCTCCACCTCCCCCCGTTTCCGGTCGCGTTCCGGTCGCGTTCCGGTCCCGCACGGGACCGGTCGGCGGGCGCCGCGGCGCTCGCGGCGGGGCGCTCCGGCGGCCGTGAGCGGGGGCTCGGCGCAGGACTCGACGCAGGGCGCGGCGAAGGACGCGCCGGGGGCCGAACTCCACGGTGGTCCGGGTCGGCGCACACGGCAAGCGGAGCGCTCGACAAGTGGTTTGGTCCACTCGGGTGAGTCGGACGTCAGGAGTGCGTCAACGCACGACCCCATTCGGTCAACGGGGCGTCAGGACCGGCGCTCCCCGGGCCGGGCCGCCCTAGCGTCGAGGCAGTAGTTCCGGCAGGCACCACAACCCCACTCGGGAGCATCCGCATGGCCCGCGTCGTCTGGCACGTTCCGGTCACCGCCTCCGGCACCGGAAGCACCACCGCACTCCGCCTGTTCCGCCTGCGCGACGGCCGCCGCTGCGCGGTCGGATTCTCCAGCCCCGAGGCCCTCGTCGCCCTCCTCGGGCCCGACCAGGCCCACGCCGAACTCGGCGAGCCCGCCCTCCGTGACCTCACTGCCCCGCTCGGGATCGACACCCTGGTGCTGGACCCGCGGCTGGTCGCCCCCTCCGTCACCGCCCCGCCCGCCACGCCACTCACCCCGACCCTGACCGCCCCGGCCCCGACCGCCCCGGCCCCGACCGCCCGGCTCCAGCGCCGGTGACCGCCCCGCTCCGACTCGTCCCGGACGGTCCGGATCCGGCGGTACGGGCCCAGCCGGCCCGCTCCCTGCACGCGATCGTCCGGATCAGCCACGGCCCCGTCCCGCTCGACTTCGACCGCCTCGCGGCGGAGTTCCCGGCCGTCCAGAGCGGCCTGGCCCTGGTCGGCGAAGCCGACCTCGAACTGCGCCTCGCCTGTACCGGCCCCGAGGAGTTACGGACGATCGCCGCCGCCCTGCACCGCGCGGGCGCCGCCAAGGTGCACATCGACCTCGTCCTGCGCGCCCTCACCCCGGCCCCGGTCACCCTGCGCCCGGTGCCGTAGCGGTGCCGTGAGCGGCGCCGGTCCGGGCCGCCGACCCCCGGCGCCCCGCTCCCCCGCCCGGGGGGGGACGGGGCGCCGGAGTGCGCTCACTCCTCCCCGGGCCGCGGGTCCGGGTTGATCGCCTGGCCGTCGATGGGCTGGCCCCAGCCGTCCTCACCGGCCGCGTCGACGCAGTAGCCGCTGCCCTCGACGTGCCCGCCCGCGCTCCGGCACTGGTCCGCGGTGACGTCCCGGCGTCCGGTCGCCCCCGCCGCCCCCCCCGCCGCGCCCCCCGCCCCCGCGGCCGGGGGGGGCACGGGGCCGGTGGGGGAGGCCGCGGCCCCCCCGGGCCGG